>JALGWB010000346.1 GCA_025774405.1 bacterium | reverse complement strand
ATCCACATCCGGGCAATCTTTTTGTTCTATCCGACGGCCGGATTGCACCTGTTGACTTTGGTATTGTCGGTAGGCTCACTCGGAGTGAAATCGATGGACTGGCTGAACTGGTTCTTGCCTATATGAGAAGAAATCCCGAAAAGATTGTTGAAGTGCTCGAGCAGCTTGGTGTGACCCCGGATGATCTAGATCGTCGCAGTGCGATCGAAGATCTCATGCTTTTCATGGACAAATATCGAAATCGGAGCCTTGGTGAAATCAACTTCAAGCAGGTCTTTCAAGAGTTCCTCGCCTTCATAAGACGGCATCGCATTCGAATCAAGACAGAATTCATGTTACTGGGAAAGGCGCTAGGCACATATGAGGACGTTGGAAGATCTCTTCATCCCGGGTTCAACGTGATTGAAGAAACCGGTCCACTCATCAGACGGATTCTGAGGCGCAGGTATGGCATTGCAAAGTTACTCAGTGGCACTACAATTGGCGATACAATCTCGAGTCTCTCGTCTATTCCATCTGATCTTGCTCAAATCATAGCGCTGGCAAAAAGCGGAAAGCTCAAGATAGATTTTGAGCACATAGGTCTGGAGAAAGTTACAAACGAGATTGAAAGATCCAGCAATCGCCTATCGTTCAGTTTGCTTGTTGCGGCACTGATTGTTGCTTCGTCATTGATCCTGGTACTTGGTGGAGACAACAGTTACCGCTTCCTTGGACTGGCTGGATTCGGACTTGCAGCCGTTGTTGGCGCATGGCTGCTAATCAGCATCGTAAGGTCAGGCAGGGTATGACCAGGGTCGTTCGGTGTAGATCCTGTGGCAGAGAATCAATAACAATTTCCTCAATGCTGGGAGTCTGTGGAGACTGTTTGAGGCAGGATTTTGATAAGTGGTTTGACGAAGTCATTCGGCTTCATGAACACTTCAGGGCAAGGGACGGACTGCCGACAAGGGTGCCCAAGGCCAGGGATGGCGTTGTCTGCAAGATCTGTGGTAACCATTGTCGGCTTGGTGCCGAAGAGGCAGGCTACTGTGGTTTGAGAATCGCAAGCGGAGGTAAATTGAAACTCGTGAGCGGAACTGCTCGACGCGCCAGGGTATCGTGGTATCACGATCGTCTGCCTACCAATTGCGTTGCCGATTGGGTTTGTGCTGGGGGTTCTGACTCAGGCTATCCCCAATACTCATATTCGCCTGGACCGGAATATGGGTACTACAATCTTGCAGTGTTCTATGAAGCCTGTTCCTTTGACTGTCTCTTCTGTCAAAACTGGCACTATCGTAGTCAGGTCTCCAGTGAGCATAGTGCCAGGGAGACCGCTCAAGCTGTTACGGACAGGGTAGCCTGTATCTGCTTCTTCGGTGGAGATCCAGGTCCACAGGTGATCCACGCTCTTGCTACTGCAAGACTTGCCCGTAGGGAAAAATGGGGCATTTTGAGAGTCTGCTGGGAGACAAACGGTAACCTATCAGATAAGTATCTCGATTCAATCCTAAAGGAATCACTTACAAGCGGAGGCACGATAAAGATAGACATCAAGGCCTGGAGCGAAGCTCTAAATTATGCACTTTGTGGCACCTCAAACAAGCGTACACTTGAAGTGGTTGCCAGGCTCTTAAAGCTTGCCGGGCAAAGGCGTGATCCCCCACTTGTGGTCATCAGCACACTGCTTGTACCTGGCTATGTTGATTCGAGAGAAGTAAGATCGGTGGCCAGGTTCCTGGCATCGCTTGATCCGGATACGCCATACTCGCTGCTGGGATTCGCGCCCAATTTCCTGATGACTGACATGCCAGCGACGTCGCTCCAACATGCTGAGGAGTGCCTTGCCGAAGCTAAAGCAGTTGGGCTGACCAGGGTACGCATCGGCAACAGACATCTTCTTGGGAAGGACTACTGATGCTGGGTTTCCTTGCGATTTTCTGGATGTCATTTCTTATTGGATTCTCGGGAGCACTCGTTCCCGGTCCCGTCCTTACGGTGACCATCAAAGAGGCAGCCACAAGAGGGGCTCGAGCGGGTCCTCTGGTGGTTTTGGGCCACGGTCTTGCGGAGATCGGCATAACCGTTGCACTGATCCTTGGACTTTCTTCACTGTTGCAGGATGCACGTATAAAGGCGGGTGTTGCAGCCATCGGTGGGCTCTTTCTTGCTGTAATGGGCATCTCGATGTTACTCAGGTTGAAAAGTCTGGGTAGTGAAGAACCTGCCAACGTCACATCTGGCAAGCCGAAGTCCAGGATGCCTGTCCTGCTGGGGATAACCACCACGTTATCAAACCCCTACTGGTTTGGATGGTGGGGTAGCATAGGGGCAACTCTGCTCGTAGCATCTTCTTCGCTTGGTTATCTCGGTATTATAGCCTTTGTCACAGGCCATATCGCTTCAGATCTTGCCTGGTACACAATCGTCTCCTTCTTTGTCGCACTGGGGTTGAGCTACAGGAAGGGGCTATGGTACAGGATGATTTTT
>JALGWB010000345.1 GCA_025774405.1 bacterium | reverse complement strand
TCGGTTCACATCGACGAGAGTGCCCCCGAGCTCCGGGCGAAACCGTCGGTAGACCCAGTTATGCCCTTCTCCCTCCCCCTGTCAACGGAGGCGCGTTGGGTAGCAAAGTGAACCATCTGGGGATCAAAACGTTTGAGGTTGTCTATTAGTATACTGGCGGCAACACACATAACCCTTTTTCTTATCCAATATCGATGTCGGAAACACCACCTTGACCAGTTACGCAAGAGTTCCCCTTGTTAGACTCAGCCTAGCAGTAATCCAAGGCTCAGAAAATAAAAAGGGGTGAGCTGCTTCCTTATCTATTCACAGAGGGTTTCTCTTGGCCTCACTGAGGCACAAGCTCAAGACTGATATGTCCCGAAAAAGTGTATAGATATGCTTCTGGGTACGACGGAAGAACTCTAGCTGCGGTCCGATGACACGAATCTCAGATAAGCGCCTTATGCGCCAACACGAAGACACCGGAGTTTGAAACTGGGACTTCACCGAAACGTAACCATTCGGGGACACTTATAGTTAGCTCTCTTAGTTATTGCTATAGAACTACTTTGCCCCCCGCTGCTCCGAGAAAGACTGCGAGGACAAGCTTTGCTGTTTCTCTCAACCACGCTAGCGTCTCCACTTGCTGGGTGTTCATGGTGGGATATACAAAGGGCAGAATAATAGCTGGTACCCCACAAACAAACAGGACAAGCGCAAGCACTGTCATTGCAAACTTATACGTAGGCAATATCGGCTTAGAGTCCATCATCGAAACGATTTCAATCGGACAGTTCCCCTCTCATAGTCAATAATGCTCTCTCGCGTCGGATACCTCACGGAGTGCCAGATGACCAGTATCAGTAGCTTGGAGAAGATAAGGAGACCTAAACCAATTGCTGCTAGGCTGTGCATTGTGGCACGCACCTTCTTACGTGCGAACGCCATATCTGGCTTCCCCCCTTGAGGCCGTTGTGCATCGGAGGAATCTTTGAAGAGTAGAAACGTTCCACCATGCCCGCTGGATCCTTGAACCGCATAACGCAGCGAAAAGGTCTCTGCCCGAAATATGTTTGCTGGACTCCTCTCGTACTTGTAATGTTCCAGGGCTGTGCTCTGGTTTGAGAAGGTATTCATTCTTCACCGGGTTTCTTTGCCTCAGGATCAAATCCGGCTTCAATGGCATTCTTCTGTAGCCAAGCCCCAATTGAGTATGCGTGATCGGGGCGGAGCACGATTCCAACAAGAATATCCCGGATCAAGCGCTGTTCTCCAGTCCTACTTGTCTCTTTAACTTCGCCGTCTTTTTCGATCAGCAGAGCAACGGTTTCAGGATTCTCCCTTCTATCGAAAAAAAGTTGGCAGAGAACTTGCCCCTGGGGTGTAATCCCGCCCCACGCACCAGTTGCATGAATCAGTTTGTACTCCGGGTTATTCTGGAAATAGACTCGGACTTCTTTGAGTTGTTCCGTCGCCATGGCTTGCGCTCCCTATCGGAAGATTTGTTCTATGATAATCATACTCCAGCACGTAAGTCAATCACATCTCGCCCTTGTGCCCCCACCAACCCCGGAACGTTTAAATCTGCGACCAATATCAAACGGTACTATCCTATACGACGGTTTAGCCGCTTGCCCTAGTCCCCCGATAGCTTTTCAGCAAAACGTTCTTGAAAAGTTGCATATTCTTAGTCAGCCCGTCCAGGCTCGGTAGCATGCTGTGTTTCTTCTCTCACAGCCTTGACAAGAGCTTCAATCTGCTTTGCAAGCAGCCTTTTGTAGCTATCAGGAATCTTGGGATCCTCCAGAGCTTCCGCGACCAACTTGACTACAGCAGTCTTCTCATCAAGGTGTTCCTCGCTGACTCCAAGGGTGAATGGAGATTCGTATGCCAAGGACCCTAATGGATTTCTTTCTCTTGCTCCTTGAATGACAAGATCGACCCCCAGCGCCTTTGCTATCCTTCCGAGAAGTTCTACTGTGGGGTTCCTTACTCCTCCCCGCTCAATCTGAGAAAGGTAGGATTTTGAGATCCCTGAATCCTTTGCTACCTGCGACAGGGTCTTACCGCACTCCTGCCGTAGCTTCCTGAGTGTGGCCCCCAGTTCTTTTGAGCTCTCGAGTTTCACCTTCATGGCTTCATCGTCTGATTATACCATACAAAGCAGCGAGGTGCAAGATTATCAAACGATGCTCTTGCTTGCAGTTATTGGGCATGGAAGGGTGATACAGCACTCTATTGACAGAGGGAGCAGGCCGTGTTATACTTTATCGAACAAACGCGGCGGTTGATTACTATGAACACCGTGATAGTAAGGGCTGAAAACTCGCAGGTCTCTGAGACCCACCTAAAGGAAGGACTACGGCTACTGGCGCATCTGCTAGCTAAGCACATCACCGAAGCAGAAGAACTATCCTGCGTTGATTACGCTCAAAGCGTTCGAGAAGGACAAACCAGCTATGCAACCTCTTAGATTCCTGTTCAGCTTCCTTGT
>JALGWB010000344.1 GCA_025774405.1 bacterium | reverse complement strand
GAAGTAGGATTCCATCTGAACCGCAAAGCGAGGATCACCGAGTGCTTGAAGATACTTCTGATGATCGTAGGCGCTGTCTGTTTGGAAAATTGGCTCAGCACGAAGGAAATCTGGTGGTCTGGTTTCAATTGCGCGCACGAGCTCGTCGGCACTTGGCTGCAAATGTCTCTTGACTGCCTCTTGCCAGAGCAGATGGCGTTGTATGATGTTTTCCCACGCTTGATCGGCAATCTCACGTTCTGTTTGACTGTCTATGCGGCGGTTTTGGCTCCGATACACAGACCGCTGGTTGAGTAGCTCACTTCGATATTCGTCAAGCGTGATTCGCCGATTGCCAATCCTTCCAACTACACCAGCTTCGGGACCACCCCTGCTCTTGAGGTTCATGCCCCATACAAACACCATGAGTCCGACAAAGGCGACAATGACTATCCACAGAATGGTCTTGGTACGCTGTCTAAGCTGAGCAAGCATAGTTGGACTCCTCCCAAACCGGAGTTTTCTCCAAGATACTAACAACTCAAAAATCCGACTACAAGCGTTTTTTGAAGCGGCGGAGTTTGCGGTTGACCTGCCAGATGAGTCGCATAAGAGCCTCATGCACTATTGGCAGGTGGACAAACTTGACGTCGGCTGCCGGGCAGTGATAACCTCAAAAATCGTGATGCAACGCCTTCTGACAACTGTGCTCTTGATGTTTGCTGCCA
Organism: bacterium; assembly: GCA_025774405.1. GTDB lineage: Bacteria > Arandabacterota > Arandabacteria > Arandabacterales > Arandabacteraceae > JALGWB01. Next base: position 1,771 of record JALGWB010000344.1, on the reverse strand, counting down.
TCCTCACTTCTGGCTCAGATGCTCAAAGTTCAGCCCTTGGCTATCCACTGGCTGGTAGGACATGCCCCACCTCAAGTTTTGGCAGCTGGCGTCCCGGTCATCTTCATGCCGGGCTTGACCTTTCAACGGGAAGAAGGGTGGGTGTGCCGGTGCTTGCTGTTGATTCATCGTCACTCTGGCGTATAAGAATATGGAATGGAGGTTATGGCAAGGCACTCTATCTCATGCTGGACAATGGCATGATAGCTGTCTACGGACATCTTTCGAGATTCATACCACCGATTGAAAGGATAGTGGAGGCAAACCAGGATACACTGTGTCGCTATGAGATCGAGCTTTATTTTGAGCCAGATGACTTCAGGTTTGGTCCTGGCGATACCATTGCGTTTAGTGGACAGACAGGTTCGGGACCACCGCACCTTCACTTTGAGCTTCGTTCTGATTTCACCGGACGGACAAGGATCAATCCTTTAGCTGGCTTTCTTGACCTCAGCGAGAATAGCAGGCCGACAATAGAAGCGATCGCTCTTGAACCAGTCGGACCCTTGGGCTCTATAGATGGCTGCTACAGTCGGTCCGTACTAAGTCGGGATGAGATCGGAGATACGCTTGTTGTCACAGGCGACCTCGGGCTTGCTGTTGAAGCCTCCGATACCTCTCGCTGCGGGCGATTGATCAATGTCAATTCCTACTTCGTTTCAATGGACGGCATGAAACTATTTGAGCTTGACTTCCGCAGGTTTGTATCGTCGAAATCCTATCTTGTTGATTTTCTTTATGAATCCATAGGATCCAGGCGCTTCACAAGGTTGTACACTGAACCAGGTGTCCATCTGGAAGACTTCATCTATCCTTGCAGGGTATCACACTTTGAGGATTATGATTTCGTCCCCGGCTTTCACAAGTTTACTGTCTGGGTGGTGGATGCATGGGGCAATGCCGATTCCGTCATCGTCCCTATCGTCTTTGGAATAGCACCGGAGTTTGATCTGTTCAGACTCGAGGTCGATAGCCTCGGCGTGAAGGTTGGCCTGGAATCCAGACTCGCCGAATCACTTGAGATTGCTTATCGGGAACGTGATGGCCGCTACCACGGTTATGAATCCATCCTCGGTAGTGATTGGAAGTGGATCCTGAAAGATGTTGCCAGCGGAGCAGAGTCAATCCACCTCGAGGTAAGAACACCTGTTGAGGTTGCTTGCAGATTGGTGGGCCCGGGTGGGGTTTTTCGGGAAGGCTTGCTGTCAACTTATGATCTCGAGGAAGGCGACTGCTCTGTTGAAATCAATCCGAGAGAGGATTGGATCGAAGTTGTCGCATCTTGCACCGAACCCCCAATCGAACTTCCTGTGCTTTCGTTGCTGTGCAATGGTTCGGAGACGCTTGACATATTGCAGCCAAGTGGCTTGGGCAGGTTTAGAGGTGTATTTTCACCTTCCCCAACAGATACCCTGATCGAGTGTTCGGTGCGATTCCGCTACCGTAATGCCATCGTGACCTGTTCTGATAGCATCATGCTTATGCCACTTGTTCCGGGAAGGACGGCATGGTTCAACGACGAGAGGATAACGCTCCGAATGGCGATTCCATCTGAGAGTGAGGTTCTGAGGTTTCTGGCCATAAGGACGGATTCGAGCGACTCCTACGAGGGCTTCAGCGGCAAGGGTATTCGCATTCGCTTTGATCCCAAGGGTGTTTTCTTTCCAGATCGAGTTGAGATCGCTCTCCACTTAAAATCCTCAGTCAGGAGTGGAGTCGGAGTGTTTGCGAT
>JALGWB010000343.1 GCA_025774405.1 bacterium | reverse complement strand
CCTTTTTAAACTGCGTCACGAACTCCGCAAGCAGCCTCCGCCTGGCGGTCATGAGGTCGTGCAGCAGCGTCTGGAACAACGCCTCCAGCGCCGCCTTTCGTTGCTCCTCCGCCTCAATTTTGCGGTTGAGTATTTGAAGGATGCGGGCGATTTCATGCTGTTCGGGTAAAGGAGGGAGAGGGATTGACAATCCTTTGAGTTTCGTCGCATTAATATTCGATTGGCTAACCCCTCTTGAAGCTAGATACTTAAGGCATTGTTGTGACTTTTCCCAATTCATGTAAAAATTAAGAAACTCCGGGATTATAAATTGGGTATCCGGCTTAAGTCGAATAAGGTACGAGGCGAAGACAAAGGTGCCATCCAAATCAAACAGAGCAGTTTTGCCCACTAGATCATGGCTGTTTGTTCTATTGAAAAGAATGTCTCCCTTTTGCAAACAAAACTTTCCAGTTTCTCTTTCATCTAAATCCAAGTACTGTAAGTCACTGGTAACGATCTTGCCATCTACAAGATTATTCATGCGCAAGATGGGTACTTTGCCTTGCCGTACACCGCGGCGTGAAATGCCGTATTGCGTTTGCTTCACCACCTCCCCCAACCGCACCACTTGCCAATGCGCTGGGATCGATCCTATCTCGGTTTCCTGGAATATCACACCGTCGATGGCGTCCATAGGCACAGGCCCGTAGGTTAAAAGATACTGCATCAGGCTCTTTCTCAGCTCGCGCAGGGCAGCGATCACGCCTTCGGTGGCTTCCTTGGCCCGCTGGACCGCGCGTAGCACATGGGCAATCGCCCGCTGTTCGGGGAGAGGTGGGAGGGGAATCTCGATTTGCCAAAAGTCCCTCTTTCGAATTGAACGTCTGCGATTCACTGCCCCTGCTGCAAACTTGTTATAGGCTGCAATTGCCGGGGGGGTTCTCAGCCAAGAATCAAGGTAAAAAGAATCTGCAACTGCTTCCTTTGTCTTTAGAACAGGATACACCGGACTAACTAATCCTGCCTCATATTTTTCTAAAATGTGGATGGCCCCTTCCCAAATAACATAAGGGTTATAAACAATCTGACCACGTCGAACAACTTTGTAATTGCTAACATCATCTGTCGCGATTCGCTTCTTAAAACGGTCAGTTTGTAGAATGAGTCCCCAGTTCTTTGTGAGAGATAACACGGGTAGTTTTTTTACCGTTGGATCTTCAAAGCTGCTTACACGTCTATCTATTTCATCAAACACATATCCCAACCGCACGACCTGCCAATCTTTGGGTAGCGGACCGAATTCGGTCATACGGTAGCCCTCGGGGATATGCCCAATTTGTTGCACGACGCAACGAGACTCAGGCATTACCTTCTTCTCCTGACTTTTGTGAGCCTTGGGGAAATTTTTCATCCAACAATGGCCTTAGATGTCCAATAAATGTCCGAAACCTGTCCGATATGACCGATATATGTCCATTATCAAACCAGGGCATAGCGCCTTCCTTTCTTCTCACCAATGGCATTAAGCAAACCCTTTTGCACGAGAGATTGAAGATCACGCTGCACCGTCTTGGCAGAGACGCCTGGGAAAAGACGATGCAATTCTCCCAGCGAGGCCCTCTGGGTGCTACGCAAAAAGGTTACGATCTTGATCTGCCGCTCGTTCAGACCCAGCGTGCGCAGGCGCTCCAGTGTGTAAGGATCCTTCAGAAAGATGACCCGGACGCCACCCTGCCAATTGGCGAACTTGGGTTCCGGCAACCCCTGTTCGCGGCAGAGGAGAACGATGCGCGTGGTGCCCGTGCCCCAGCGCTCGATAACACCAGCAAAGTAAAGAACTTGCGCGATAAAGGGGTTACGGAGCACCGACGAGTGCGGACCGTAAAGCGCCTTTGGCGTCAGAGGTGAGGGTAATTCACCTGGGCTCCAGACCTCGAGGCGATCTTTTTCCAGCCGAATCTGGATGTCCGCTGGATAAGTATAGTCCCGGTGGATGAGGGCGTTTACCACCGCCTCTCTAAGGGCCTCCAGTGGATATTCCCATGTTTCTTTACGCTGAAGCCCTTCTAGGGAAGATTCTTCCACCCGAATGTCAAAGCGCACCTTGAGCACTTGGCGGAAGCGCTCCATGGCCCTGTCGAGCTGTTCCCAGAGCGTGCCCCGGAAGTCGTGACTATCCAGGATCTCTGCCTCACGAAAGATGCCAATGCGCACTTGGGCAAGGGGAAAGAGGCGTTGCGGTTCCTTTCCGAAGAGCAGTACTCCCGCGTTCTTCAACCTTCCATCTTCAAGAAGTTGAAGGTTGTGCAGGGTCTGCTCACCTTCAGCGTCCACTCGCTGGGCAGGGCGTCCCAACTGCGTCCCGAACGCTCCAGGAGGTGACGAGCCAGTTCGTCGGGTCGAAAGTCCCGATTGGTCGTGCCTACCCGGCACAGGTACCTCCCACCAAACGAAACAAGTCCAGCAGACGGCTCTACCCGTATCTGAAGCACCTGGCGGCCCTCGACATCTAGCGCGGAAACAGACGGCGTGATTCCAAGCTGTCCGGCGATGATGTTGGCAATCCTTTGTATCTCCTGGTCACTTGTGTCCACGCCGACGACTTCGCTGTCGTCCCGGACCCCGAGAAGAAGAGTCCCCCCCTTCGAGTTAGCAAAGGCGGCCAAGTCTTGCAAAGCCCGGTCTGTCCATTCTCGCTTGAATTCCAGGGTTTCGCCTTCCTTTTTCCCTATTTTCGGCATCTTCGTATCTCTTACAAATCCAATCCCAGGGTTCCCAACACTTTTCTGAGCGCCTGATCCGCCTTGGCGCGCTCCTCCTCAGCCTCGCGCAAGAGGACCACTGCGTCCTCCAGGGGCAGGACCTCCTCTTGATCATTACTGGCAACGTACCGGCTGGGCGACAGGTTGTAATCGTTGTGCGCAGCCTCTTCGTTGGTGATGACTGCAGAAACGCCTTCCTCCGCTTTCCATTCATGATACAGACCGGCGATCTCCTCGACATGCTTGTCGGTCAGGTAGTTCTTGGGCCGGCCCTTGGCGAAGAGCTTGGAGGCGTTGATGAGCAGAATCTCACCCGGCTGCTTCTTTTTTCGGTTGATCACCAGGATGATGCCCGGTGCTGTGGTGTTGTAGAAGAGGTTTTCAGGCAACAGCAACACCGCCTCAATCAGATCGTTTTCTACAAATCTCTTTCTGATGTCTCGCTCGCGATTGCCTCCCTGGTTACCGCTGCCGCGTGAAACCGCGCCTGTATCCAGCACGACGGCCATGCGCCCTTGGTTCTTGAGCGAGGTCAGCATGTGCTGCAG
>JALGWB010000342.1 GCA_025774405.1 bacterium | reverse complement strand
TGACGTACCTGTTTTACTTATTCAGTTTGAGAGTTGCGAACCTGGAGAAGTCTTCCAGAACTCTGGATGTAATATGGGAACATGCAATTCATGCAATGAAAACTGCATCTCTTTCGCCGCAGCTGGAGCAACCCCGCTTGTTGGTGAAGGCGTGCTCTTCTACCTCGTATTCCACATAAGCGCAAATGGGAAGCCGTGTATGTGTTGCGACCTCGACTTCACCTATCTCAATGTCTATGACAACGAGAACCCCCTCCAGGTTTGTACTGAACCCGGATCGGTTTGCGTTGAGTGGTGCGATGTCGCTGGGCAGGTTGATTACTGGAAGTGCTGCCCTGATGGATGCGGCGGCTACGAACTCATTCAGCCAATTGCAGGGGCTCATGTAACATTGACTGACTGCAATCACAACACACTTGCGGCTCAATATACGGCTGACGATGGCTCATACGAGTTTACCTGCCTCAATCCGATTCCTGATGATTGCTACTATTGTGTCAAGGTCAATGACTGCCCTGATTTCTCGGAGTGCGTCACACCCTACGATGCTGCGCTCGTGCTGAAGCACATTGTATGTCTTGATGATCTCGACGATTGTCAGTTCACAAGTGATGGCATGCGTATCCTTCCTCAGAAAATAGCAGCTGATGTCAATTGCTCGGGAGTGATTTCAGCGCAGGATGCATCGCTTATCCTCCGATATTCGGTTGGGTTGATCAATGCTTTCCCATGCCCCAGTCCATGGGTCTTCTATCCAATACCAGAGGCATGCGTAAGTGAATGCCCTGGCTTTGTTGATTGGATCGGTGTCTTCAAGGGTGATGTGTCTGGTTGTCCTCCGTGTGAAAGACCTATTCCACTGGTTGCAAGCGCAACCCACATCATGCTTGGCAAGCCTATGCATTACGACGACTTTGTTGAGATTCCAATCCGGGTGAAGAATGCTGTCAACATTGAGGGTGTGAAACTGACCATCAACTATCCGGCTCGTGCACTGGAATTCGATACTCTGGCAACGACAGGATTGGCAACCGGTTTCATGGCAGTGGTAAATAACACCGATGGCCAGGCAGTCGTTGGCATGGCTGGTGTTGCTGGATTCAGTGGCAACGGTGAGATTGCGAGGGTTAGGTTTATCAAAAAGCGGCTGCTACTTGCTACGGTCTCGGGACGGGTTACGCTCTCAGACGTAATGTTTAACGAGGGAATTCCCGAAGCCGTGATCGATCAGCAGGCAGGTCCTCCAGAGATTCACAGACTGGCTCTTGGGCCTGTGACTCCTAACCCGTTTGACAGTGAGACGAGCATCAAGTTCCGGATGCCCACGACTTCTGACGTCACCATCCGGATCTACAACGTCAGTGGTCAGCTCGTGACAACCCTTGTTGATGGCGTCATGCCAGCCGGTCGCCACGAGATCATCTGGGATGGCACAGATGCAGATGGCAATGAGGTGGCCAGGGGTGTTTACTTCGTTCATATGAAGAGTGGACAGTTGCAAGCAACCGAGCGGATCGTGCTCCTGAGATAGGCAAGGAGAGAGTTCGCTCAGACTCAGAGGCCGGGGGCAGAGTTGCCCCCGGTCGTCATATTGATGGGTCAGCAATCCAACTTCCCTTTCCCACATACCTGGTTCAATGTTTTGTTTTGACATCCAATACCTCCCTATGAAACTATCTCTTAGAGTGAGGTGATAAAGATGAATCACAGACCTACTGTGCGCATATTCTACCTGAGTCTTGTCGCCCTCCTTACCAATGCCCTATTCACAGAGGCAGCTTGCCTGGATCTCCAAGACCAAGCAACCAAAAGCCAGGAGCAACCGGACTCACTTACAGTCATCATCAAGGATGAGCAATCACCCAGGCTTCCTGAGGCGCACTCGCCTCAGCCTGCGGTACTGCTTGAAGTCACTGATACCCCAACCAACAGCCAAGGCAGTGAGCAAACAAGTTTTTACAAGAAGCCTGTCTTCTGGGGTGTTGCCCTCGGTATGACAACCCTCATCATAATTTTTGCTACAGGCAAGAAGGGCCCAACCAGGTCCAATGAATTACCCGATTTCCCGGAACCACCCGAAAGATGAGGAGGTTGGAGGCTATGAGAAATCTCAAATACATTATGGCCATCATGTTCGTCACTATCCTGATGGTTACGGCAAATGATCTACACGCGCTACCCCGGATGATCAATTACCAGGGTACCCTGCTTGAGGACGGGAATCCTGTCGAGGGTACCAAAACTGTGAGATTCAGAATTTACGACAGCGCTGAGGGCGGAGACTACCTTTGGGAAGAGATCCAGAGCGTTACTTTCACCAACGGGATGTTCAGTGTGCTTCTGGGGAGCACTGAGCCTATTCCAAAATCCGTCTTCAACGGTTCGAGGCGATGGCTGTCGGTTGCCATCGAAGATGACCCAGAAATCCTCCCGAGAGGCGAGATCGTAAGCGTCGGCTATGCCTTTTACGCTGCAAAGGCCTACAGCGCCACGAACACCGACAC
>JALGWB010000023.1 GCA_025774405.1 bacterium | reverse complement strand
AACGATGGTAAGCAAGCCAGTAAGACTTGTGCTATTTGCGTTTTTCACCTTGTTTGCCTTCTCAATCGAAGCAGCCATTCAGCCGAGAACCGCTTCGCCAATATCCACACCCTTTGACGGCTTGAGGGGTATCTTCGCGACTACATCGGCCACCTGTGACGATCCCTACGCCTTCTGGCTGAACCCAGCCTCGCTGGCAGCTGGCAGGGTCGGCGGGATAAGCTATCTTCACACTTACAATGATTCGACGCTCTCAGGCGATGATGCATTGGCAATCGCAATGGGAAGCGTTGGACTCGGTGTTGAGCTCATGCAGACAATTTCAACAGAGCTCACTTCCAGCGGTGAGCGGTCGCTTTCCTATTCGACACGAAGATATACGATAGCTGCTGCCAAACGCCTGGCTCAGGGACTTTATGCTGGAGCTTCCTATGCATGGCTTGCATCCGAGCTATGGGAAATCGATAAGGCTTCGACATGGACTGCTGGAATGCTGTTCCAACCTGGTAAGCGACTTTCGCTTGCGTTGACAAGCCGTGACCTTAATTCGCCAACCTATCGTGGAATTGAATTCAAGCCCATATATCAACTGTCAGTCGGGTTGCGACCACTCAGCAATCAATTCACCATGCTTGCAACTTACACATGGCGTGATCAGGCACTCAGAACAGACGAGACAACTCAACCCAGGTCGTGCTTTTCCTACGGAGCCCAATTCCAGCTCAGCAGTGGACTCAACCTGACCGTACTGCTTGACGACCGAGGTAATTTCAATGCCGGCCTCGGTCTCGATATAGGAAATCTAGCCATCTCCCCGATTCTACGGAGGGCAAACCATGGTAGTGACAAGATCAGTGGTGCAACCATCGTAACACTCGATAGATTCTGGCGTGAGAGCATATTCCTCCGTAAGTCTTATCTGGAGATAACCCTTGACGGTCCAATACGGGAGATTCACAGACCATTGTCACTATTCGGTGGTGGAGGCGGGTTGATACTCAGGGACTTGCTCGATCGAATAGACTATGCAAAGGGGTCTGGCGACATTCAAGCCATTGTTCTACGCTGCCGAGATGCGGGTGGGAATCTTGCCGTTCTTGATGAACTCCGCCAGGCAATCCTTGACTTCCGCAAGTCAGGCAAGAAGGTGGTTGCCTATCTTGAGAATCCAAGCAGTGCAACTTACTATCTTGCCACATCAGCCGACTACATAGCACTTGTACCAAATGGATATGTCGGACTTGTGGGCTTCAAGAGTGAAAGCCTGTTCTTGAGAGGGACTCTTGAGAAAGTTGGAATCGAGGCCAAGTATGCTCGAGTTGGTAAATACAAATCCGCAGTAGAGCCCTTAACAAGAGACAGCTACAGCGAGCCCAGTCGCCAGGCACTCGAGGCCGTTCTCGACGACATGTATGAGAAATTCATTGAAGACATATCACTTGCAAGGGGCTGGACACCTGAACATACAAGAGCACTTATCGATAGCGGACCATACATACCGAGCGATGCAATAGCATACGGGCTTGTCGATACACTCGCTTACTGGGATGAGATACCGAAGATTCTCAACAATCTGGTCAGAAGGGATCTGAAGTGCCTGTCTTATGGAGAATTTGCTAAACGTGTTCCACGACAGTCCGTTTGGGGGGAAAGCCCAACCATTGGTATCGTCTATGGCGTTGGTGGAATAACGCACGGGCAGAACCGAAGAAACCTCTTCACTGGCGATATCATGGGTTCGGAAACCATCTGCGAAGCCTTCCGCCAGATGCGCAACGACAGGTCAGTCAAGGCAGTGGTTTTCAGGGTTGACAGCCCAGGAGGACTCATGACTGCATCCGATAAGATAAGACATGAAGTGGAGCTCACCGCTAAGGAAAAACCGGTTATTGTCTCAATGGGCGGGGTAGCTGCTTCGGGTGGTTACCATATCTCGTGCGCGGCAACCAGAATAGTGGCAGATTATACAACCGTCACAGGGTCAATTGGTGTTCTCAGCCTCTGGCTACACACAAGGGGCTTTTATGAAAAGATAGGTGCAAATAAGGAGATCTTTGTTCGCGGCAAGCATGCCGATTTCTACCCCTCGTGGCGTGATGTGACTGATGAGGATCTTGAAAGGATTCAATGGTACATAGATAGGTTCTACGAGAATTTCATAAAGGATGTGGCCAAAGGCAGGAGGATGGGCATCGATGAGGTGCACCAGATCGCACAGGGGCGCATCTGGAGCGCTAAGCGAGCGAATCAAATAGGGCTTGTTGATGAAATTGGTGGGCTAAGACATGCTATTGAGGTTGCCAAGACTGAGGCCGGAATCCCGAAAGATCAAGCGGTCCGATTCAAGGTACTGCCGAAGCGACGGGGCCTGCTTGCATCGATAGCATCCACGCTCAGACCTGGTGAGAATCGAGGCATGATGCTTCCCCCCGAGCTGAGCGATTTAGCCACGACCCTCAGCTATCTGCGACTTTACGATGAACCCCTGCTCTATCTTATGCCCTATACGATTGAGCTCAAATAGGCTATCGCTTGAAGTCGGCTCTTGAATCGAGATCGCCGACGAAAGCGACCATCAGCCTGGCGCATTGCTCGAGATCATCGAGATGGATTATCTCTACGGGAGTGTGCATATATCTGTTGGGGACGCTAACAAGTCCACAGGCGACTCCTGAACGTGAAACAAAGACAGCGTCAGCATCGGTACCGGTGCGAGCTGGCGCAGCTGAGGTTTGATAGGGTATTCGATACTTCTTGGCAGTCTTGCGCAGCATCTCATCCACGGCAGGACTCACTGCAGAGCCTCTGTCTATGACTGGACCCTTACCGAGCCTGATTTCTCCATACCTCTCTTTCGAAGCGCTGGGAGTATCAGTGGCTGGGATAACATCCACAGCAATTGCCACATCCGGTTTGATGGCAAAAGTACTGGTTGCGGCACCAGCGAAGGTGATCTCCTCCTGGACTGACGCCACACCATAGACAGCTGCTTTGAGGCGCTTTCGCCTGGAAAGCATTCGTAGAGCCTCCGCTACTGCAAAAGCTCCCATCTTGTCATCGAAGCCTCTGGCGACGGCAAGCTTTCCAGATAGCATCTCAAAACCACTGTCGAAAACTATGGGATCACCTATCGATATCCTTTTGAGTGCCTCCTTCTTGTTCCTGGCACCTATATCGATCCAGAGCTCGTGGATCTTGGGAGCCTTCTTACCATCCTCCTTATCCATCATGTGCACAGGTAACCTGCCAACAACACCCTTAACCGGCCCTCTGTCGGTGTGGATGATAACCCGTTTTGCCGGAACAATGTTTGGATCGATCCCTCCTATGGCTGAGAAATAGATGAATCCTTGATCATTGACATAACGCACCATGAAGCCAATCTCATCGCAATGACCTATCAGCATAACCCTCGGCTTGCCACCTTCATTGAGGATACCTATGGAATTCCCCTGCACATCGGATTCAACCTTATCAGCGAATTCCGAGACATACCTCCGCCATACTTGCTGTGCAGGGCGTTCGAAGCCGGAGGGGCTCGGAGTATCGACCAATTCCATCAAGAACTCGATTGAATCACTTCGAAACATCGCCATCCTCCTATCTTGCCTTCGCAACAAGAAGTGTGAAATCGTCCGACAGCTTGCCCTGGCAATATATCATGATAGCACGGTGAATTGACCTTACTATATCAGCACATGGTCGGTCAATCACCGATGTTGCAATTTCAATCAGACGCTCTTCTCCAAAGGCCTCGCCATCGCTGTTCTCGGCTTCCGTCAAACCATCCGTGAAGAACAGCAATACATCGCCACTCTCAAGGTATACTCTTTCCTCCTCATAGGCAGTTTCCTCGAGAGCACCCAGAAGCATGCCACCCTTTGAGAGCCTTCGATAACCCGACTTGCCGATCAGAACCGGCTGAAGATGACCTGCATTTGAATAGGTGAGCACCCGGGCCTTTGAATCAAGTACCCCATAACAGGCAGTGACACATCTTTCAGGCTCAACGCTTTCCCAGATAAGTCGATTTACCTTCCTGAGTATTGTCGAAATCGAGTAATTGTTCCTTATCTCAGCAAGCAGGCTTGCTATAAAGCTAGCCATGACAAGTGAAGCAGGTATGCCCTTGCCAAAAACATCTGCAATAACCAGTCCCCACTGCCCAGGACTTATTGGGATCACATCATAGTAGTCGCCACCGACCTGCTCAGATGGGATGTTGACTGCACTCAAATCAAAGTTCTCGATATCCGGTAGGCGATCCGGTAAGAAGAAGCGTTGAATCTTACGGGCCAGCTCCAGCTCATACTCGAGCCGACGTTTTTCAAGCAACTCGGCGTGGAGTTTTGCGCGTTCAATCGAGAGAGCGGCTTGAGAACCAAACGTCTTGATCAGCTTGAGGTCATCTCTGGTGAAGGCTGAGGCCTCGTCGCTTTCAAGATTGAGGATGCCGACGATCTTTCCAGCGGCAGTCAGAGGGACAACAATCTCTGAGCGGGTGCTGTCCCTTGCATTGAGATAGCGCTCATCCCTGCGGACATCGTCGACTATTACAGGCTCCTGGTGCTTTGCAACCCAACCGACTATTCCTTCGCCAAACTTGAGCTCTGCCTTCTTCTCCATTGCAGGATCGTAACCCCTCGTCGTAACAGCGATAATGTCTGATGTGTCTGGGTCAACAAGGTATATACCTCCGGCATCGTAGGTAACAACCTGATGAAGTGAATCAAGGATGAGATTCAAAACCTCATTGAGATCCAAAGAAGAGCTGATTTGCGCACCCACTTCATAGAGCAACTCCCGCTCTCTGACTTCACGCATCACACGTCCATACAACCTGGCATTGTCAAGGGCAATCGCAATTTGTTCAGCAAGAGCAACAAGGATATCAAGATCTTTTGCAGTGAATTCGCCAGTTTCCTTGTTAATTGCCTCAAGTGCACCTATTATGGTTCCCCCTCGCCTCAGGGGAACAGCCAGGCTACTATACTTGATATGTCTGAACTTCCTGTCTATGGCATCACTGTAACATCTCAGCATCTCAGAGTCGTTGATCATGACGGGCTTTCCGGTCCTGACCACTTCACCCATGATGCCATTTTCACTCTCGATGACCAATCCCTTGACTGCCCGGCCACCCTTGCCGAAAGCCAGAAGCACCTCAATTCGATCGCCCTTCTCACCAAGCCTTCCAAGTGAACAGGTCTCACAATCAACAGCAGCCACGATCAGATCATAGATGAAAGATACAAGCGCATTGACGTCGAGGGTTGAGTTGAGAACCTTGCTTGCTTGAACCAGAAATTCCAGTATGGTCCTGTCCATTACGAGCTCTCTTTGCCAGTCTTCAAAGAAGCAAGGGGGATCAACAACGATCCCCCTTTGATTACTGCAGCTTGGATGCCTGTCTATCGCTTATCTATCGGGACATAGTCAACCTTGACGGGACCGGTATAAACTGCACGAGGTCTGAAGATTCTGTTGTCGGCGAGATATTCAAGCGCTCTCGCTGTCCACCCGGCGACTCGGCTTACTGCAAAGATAGGGGTAAACATCGCTGTCTCAATCCCCATCGACCGATAGACAATCCCTGAGTAGAAGTCAACGTTGGGGAAGATTTTCTTCTCCACACCCAGTTCCTTGCATACTATTTCATCGAGTTTGATAGCTGTCTCATACAGCTTCTTGTTAGCCGGATCCTTCTCAGAGAGCACTCTTGCAAGCGGGCCAAGGATCCGCGCTCTCGGATCATAGGCCTTGTAGACGCGGTGTCCAAATCCCATGACCTTGCGCTTGGTCTCTCGTGCCTTTCCGAACCAGGTCTCAACATTTGAGGGATCGCCAATCTCTTCGAGATCGTAAAGCACCCGTTCATTGGCACCACCATGGAGCGGACCTTTCAAACTGCAGATACCACCAACAACGGAGCTGTACATATCAGAAAGTGAAGAATTCACAACCATGGTTGTGAACGTTGAGGCATTCATTCCATGGTCTGCATGAAGAATCAGAGCAACATCCATTATCCTCTCGAAAGTAGGATCGGGTTTCTCTCCGGTCATCATGTAGAGGAAGTTACCAGCATGGCTGAGCGAACCATCCGGTTCGACAGGCTCTTTGCCCTGCCGGATCCTCGCTATTGCGGCAGCAATGGTAGCCATCTTGGCAATCAACTTGATGGCAACCTCACGCTCGGCTTCGACTGTGGTCTCCTCGGCTTTCTGATCAAGCGTACCGAGTACTGAAACCGCTGTTCTGAGTGCTGACATGGGATGGGTTTTGGGAGTCGGTAACATCTTAAGGACATCAATGACCACTTTATCCACGGAACGATTCGCAACCAATTTGCTATTGAAATCATTGAGTTCCTGCTGTGTCGGAAGTTTTCCGTAAAGCAAGAGATAAGAGGTTTCCTCAAAGCTGGAGTATTCCGCAAGATCAAAGATATTATAGCCTCTGTAGATGAGCCATCCTTTGGATCCGTTGACATAGCCAACCTTTGTTGGACACGCAATTGCACCCTCAAGTCCTTTACCGATCTTCGCTTCCACAGGCCAGGATACTTCACCAACCAATTGGGGCTCAGGTTCAGCATCGGTCTCGCGCGCAGCTTTTTCAGCAGCCTCCCTGATCAGCTTGTTGACTTCTTGCATTGCTTTCCCTCCTTCCCTCCAATGGCAACTCCACATGCACGCCCGTGCATGATGTGAGACGATAAAACCTATATATGATGCCCCAAAAGACTGGATTTGTCAACGGCAATCGCCGTGAATGGTCACTGAGTAAGTATCCGAGCCGTCTGGAGAGATGTGAGCTCGGAAGCGCGATCGACGCCGTTACCTTTCTCGATCATGATACTTGCTGGCTTCAACATCAACGATGATGGTATCACCTGTTGCGATAAAGAGCGGGACCTGAACTTTCATGCCATTCTCAAGTTGTGCTTCTTTCCAGACACTTGTTTCGTGAGCGTGCTGCGGTGGACCTGTTGAGGCAACCTTGAGCTTCACCAGCTTTGGAGTCAATACCCTGACAGGCTTCTCCCCCAGGAACTCCACCGCCAACTGCTCTCCATCCTTCAGGAATTCAATGTACTTTCCGAAGAGTCGAGGCGGGATTGCATGCTGCTCATATGTCGAGGGATCCATGAAGTAAAGTGTATCGCCATCGGAGTAAAGATAAGACAGATGTTTCCTTTCGAGGTCGATGACCTCAATCTTATCCTCGGGACGAAACCTTTTCTCGGTCAGACCTTCCGACTCGATATCTTCCAGTTTCATCTTGACCACCACACCCATCCTGCCACCACCCAGGTGGCGGTCGATCTCAAGCACTCGATAGGCTCTATTGTCAATTTGGATCACGTGTCCTGCTCTGACATCACTCGCAACAGGCATACGCACCCCTCCTTTACGCTTCCTATACCAAATGGTATGACAGGTAGGTCAATCGTGCAAGCCTCAAGCGAGAGCGGTAGGGCGAATGGGTGGGGACATGATGACCCTGAGCCCTATCCGGACGGGCTTGAGTCTGGACGTGTCCCGGACTTGCCCTCCAGTACATTGTCGAAGTAACGATAGGTGGGATAGGCGAAATCTATGTCATCACATCTGGCAAACTCAGTAAGGATCTCTTCCCAGATGGCTTCCGAGGTATCTCTCCGCCGGCGCGGTTCACATAAGTAACGGATGGCTAGCTGAACACCGAAGTCTGTGACGCTCGTATAGACCGTCGGCGTCAGCTTGCGATAAAAGATCATGTACTTGCGAGCGGCCTGCCGCACTCTGTCAGCAGCCGATTTGCTCACTGCCTCGGCATGTTTCCTTGCAATTTCACCAAGGATATCCTTCGCCTTTTTCCAGTTGCTCTCAAAGGTTATCAACACCCGTATCTCGTTCCAGATATACTGAAATCCCTTGCTATAGTTCGCAATGGCTTCGCTGAAGACCTTTCCGTTGGGGATGTGGATGACTCTGCCTGTACTCTGTTCAGCCTCGACCCAGTTGCCGATCTCCATGAGCGTGAAAGAGAATACGCGTATGTCAATCACATCACCCGCATGACCACCAATTTCGATTCGATCGCCGACTTCAAAGGGACGCCTCCAGACAATAAAGAGCCAACCAGCGAGGTTGACCAGCGGATCTCGCATTGCAATCGCCAGACCAGCTGAGACTATACCCAGATAGGTAACCAGTGATTGGAACCCCTCGATCCATATTCTTCCTATGACCAGGATGCCAACAAGAAATATGACATATCCAGATGTTTTCCTAATTCGGTATCTTACGTAGAGGTCTTCAACCCTGGGAACGAGCAAGCGAGTGATGACGAGGTAAATGATCCAGAGCAAGATAATGCCGAGGAGGGATGTCGCTACCTTTGTCTGCGTTGCTGAGGAGATACCCAGCAGAGACTCAAACCACTGGCTTAAGGCATCCATTCGTCACCAGCAAAAGGTTTCATCCACACCGGCAATCGTAGCAGGCATAGTCCTCATTGTCAAAGGCGGCAACTACCACAACCTGTCTATCTGGCAGAGGATACAACCACAATCTGTTTACCTGATTCTGACCGAAACGGACTCCCATCAAACGCTCCGTATTTCGCCTCTATCCTGAAACCATTGTAACCAAGTAAAGCATCGAGCTCCTGAGGATAGTAGATGCGCATCCCGAAATGTACTTCGCTCTTGGTATCGGCCTTTTCTGTGTGGTAATACCATGTTATCCAGTTGATCTGGCTTGCGCGATCATAGACATTGGTTTCGGTCACCACTATCCTGCCACTACCGTCAGGGTCATCATATTCGCCGGCGGGATAGTGTTCGCTTGGGTCTCTTGTAAGAATCGGCAATGCTGGATTGAAGACATCAATAACGAACCTCCCTCCGTGGCTCAAGTGTTCCCTCACGCAGGCCAGACAATTCTCAAGATCAGATCTCGTGTAAAGATGGCAGATGGTGTTAAAGGCAAGGATTATGAGGGGAAATCGCTTGCGGAGATAAAAGCTGCGAATGTCAGCTCTTACAAGGCGCAGGCGAATCCCTGCGTCATCTGCTTTCCTGTGTGCCCACCTGAGCATGCCCTCGGAAATATCAATGCCCATGTAGTCGATACCGGCCTTAGCAATGGGAATACCCAGGCGACAGGTACCACAAGCAAGCTCAAGCACACTGCCTGCATCACGAGCCATCTTGAGGTAGAAGGGGATGTCTTCATCAAACCCGGCATGCTGGCGATCGTAATGACGCCCATCAGCATAGAGGTCTTCTGAAGACGTCTTTGAAGGGTGCTTCGCTCTCAGCATGTTGATTCTTCGAGTCAATGGGGACCTCACATGCCTGCAGGATGGCCGACAACACTCATATAGATGATGCTTTCCGAAGCACCATCCACTCCGATGATGGCATTCACTTCATCGTCAAAAAGTGCCCCAATCTGACATGTTCCAAGCCCGATTGATGTAGCGGCGAGGGCAAGATTCTCAGCTATATGCCCAGCATCTAAATAGATGTACCTATAAGCCCGCTCATCGTATTTCCACTTTGATCTCTCAAATATCGCCGTCCACATGAACGTCACGGGAGCCTCAAGACACATTTTCTGGCCCCCGGTTGCCATCGTCACCTCATGCCCAAACTGACCTGTCCTGAGTTGCTCAAGCCCATGCTGTCTGACGTCGTAATGATAGATACCAGGTGGCAAGCCACTGACCCGATCAACCGTCAGGTAAGTCTCAATCGGATAAAGTGCTCCAGCCGATGGGGCTGTACGGAATTCATGGCCTCTTTCGACACGCTGAATTCCATTCGCTGCCCAAAGCAGGAATGACAATTGAACGAGACCGAGATCGTGATGTGTGAAATGCCTTATGCTCCTTCGTTTCGCAAGAGCCTCTGCGGTACTCAGGGTCTCAACCTGTTTTGGATCAGGAAGGCTGAACCTCTCTGCATCAGGATAGGTCTTGTAAAGCGGTGGCTTCTTGCTCCAGTCGGGCGCATTTGCCCTAATTGAGCTTCGAATGTATTTGGTCTCCCGTTGAAACCTTTCACCTATGCCCTCTGCCATAATATCTCCTCGTGCTTGAGTTGAAGGAATGATTCATGCCAAAAGATCAGCGAGCCTGTGCTCGAATCCTTTCACACGGAACTGTTTACCCTTCTTCTCAATCGTGTGCCCCTCAGCTTCGAGCAGACGCCTCTGCACAACGACACCTCCAGGATATTTAGGATTTAACAGACCACCTGCTTTCAGAGTTCGCCAGTAGGGTGTGATGCGGCGCTTGCCTCGTTGGAGATCCTCATTAGCAGCGTGCGCAACGATCCAGACGAAGATCCCGCAAGTCAGTGGACAGCCAATATCAGCACCATGGAGCCTGGCTATTGCTTTACGGATCTCGGTGACGGTGGTCACCATGCCCTTTGGGACACACCTCATCAGTTGCCTCACTTCAAGCGGAGCGGGTATGGCGCAGGTTCTCCCACCCCAGCGTCTTGCCATCTTGGGGCTAAGTGTGACAACTCGGGGCAATCCCCTGTTATCCCGAAGTTTCTCATTCCATGTTTTCTTCGGCAACGCTGTCCTCGTGTTGAGATCCACTGAATCAAGGTTCGCTGGCTTGTGATTCCCCGGAGCCACGATTCTCTAAGGGTTGTGCTTCACCAGCCGGCAATTCTCGTAAATAAGATGCCGCAGCCCGTATCGATCCCAGAATCTGCTTGCATTCGGTATAGGCATTTGACGCCATCGTTGCGACACGCGCAATTTTGTTTTCAAGTATCCTGTCCATTTCATCAAGACTGCGTTCGATTCTTGTCAGATAGGCTTCTACATTGTCGAAGTCAACCGTCCTTGCCATCTGAAGATGAAGATGATAGAGAGCAAGTACATATGGGATGACCATGCTGTAAGCCATAATTAGCACACCCTTCTTGAAAGCCTCAATGTGGACTTTCTTGCAGAACCCATAGACAGCATCAGGCACAGCTGCGATTGCGACATTACTTGTACTTGAAGGGTCAATATAGGAAGCTACCTCTCCAACTTTTCTTTCCACCTCCTTCTCAACCTCTGCCTCCAGACGTTTTATCCTCTCAGGATCCGTCTCCTTCTCAATCCGCTCGATGGTCTCCGTGCTGCTCCACTTCGAATCAATTGGCATGCGTTTGTTGTTGGGAAGGATTATCGCGTACTCAACAACCTTACCGCCGATGCGAAAATCCCTGTCAATCATCCCGGGCGGGAATTCACCGAAGGCATCGGCAAGGATATTCTCCCCGGATGCCCCACGGCTCCTTGCCCCAACAAGCACACGCTCTATGCGCCTGGTTACCGCATGGATTTCATCGTCAAGTTTGGTTTGATCCTCAAACCTGGTTCTAAGTTCGGTCAAAAGCCTTTTGGTCTCGCCCACGTCTCTTGAAATGCTCGATTTGACATCACCTGTCGCCCGTGCCAGCTTTGTTTCAAGTTGATGTAATGTAATCTCAAGTCCGTTGATATTCTGGACAAGGGCTTGCTGGCCGACAGCGAGTGCTGAAACCTGCGATTGAACCACCGAAAGATCCTTGAAGGAATCGACAAGCTTAGCGAGCGATGCATCGACTGTACTGTCCCTCATCGGTCTGCTCTGCCGTATAACGATGAGCAGCAGCACCACAACGGCAATCAGTATCCCCGCAAGTAGCATGTTGTCCATATCAGCACCTCAAGAAGGTTGCTTGCTAAAGATCAGACTCGCGACGTAGCGTGGGTCAAGATCTTCCCATGAAGTGATGTGGGCAATCTCATCCTCAAAACCCATGAGGGAATTCCTTATGAACTCCTCCACCATCTGCCATTTCCTCGAATCAAGCTTGGCAATCCCGTGCAGCCAGTCAAAGAATTGCTGCTTCAACCTGCCTGCAATCACTCTTCTACCATCTTGCTTGCGTTCAAGCAACATTTCAAACATTCTTCGGACCTCATGGCGTCTGATTGGCTGGATCTTGAATTCACCGGATAGTGCATAGTGAATGAAACCGGTGACAAGTAGGTTGCGGAAGCTCATATCCTCTATCCCATGTCCGAATACCTCTTCAAGTGCAACTCTTGCCTCGTGTGGCCTGGGTATGCCGATCTGACTGAACATGAGATGAGCAAGCGCACCAACCTGCTCAATTGCCCTGCGAGCCTCATTGACCTCATCCATGGCGCGAAAATCACGGAACTCAACGTCTTCGCCTTTGGCAAGCGCATAATACTGGGGAACTCTCATCAGTGCCCCACGCATTATTTCATCCTGGGGATGCTCAAGGAAGATAAGCCCGCGCATCTTCCATTCCGGCCACCACTTTCTCACCACCTCCTGAGCAAGTGTCTTGAGATCAAGAACCCTGCTGAAGCCGATCTGGAAAAGATCCTTTACCGGGACCCTTCTGAGTGCCTGGACTGCTGCCGTCTGGTCTGAACCTACAAGAAAGATAAGCCCCAGGTTGACAAGCGAAGATACGCGATCCAGAGCCCGCTTGATGGCCTCAACTTCACCAATGGCGTCAGCATCTGCAACTAGCACCCGATTAGCCGCGAAAGATATCTCGGCACGCAGTCGGTTACTAAGGTCGTCATCATCGATCGAGACAAGCACCTGATAGAGGAATGTCTTGGGATCACCAAGCAGGATGGGATAGGCTGGTGCCCGGGCAGGCAGATCCCGCCGAAAGTAGATCTCGTCTGTGATCCTGGCCAGTTCCCTCGCCTCCTTCTCACCGATATAACCATAAATCTCAATGGCTTCGTCAAACTCCAGCAAACCCTTTTCCTCAAGCCGAGACGACCGCCAGCGGTAAGCCTCCTCCTCGGTCTCCGTCCCTGTCCTCCCATAGACGTCGAACAATAGTTCATAGAATCTATCGCGATCCCATGCTCTCAGTATCCTGAGCAACAGCTCAACACTGGCAGCCTCCCCGGGCACTTTAACCAGAATCGTG
>JALGWB010000341.1 GCA_025774405.1 bacterium | reverse complement strand
CCCTGCGAAATCGCAATTGGGATTGACCGACGGATCAGAGCAAACCTGACCTCCCAGTCGTTGGGAAAGGATATACCGAGCCGACCAAGCTCCAGCATGATTGCAAGGTCGAAAAAACCGCCTCTCGCATTGTAGCCATCGAGATTAAGCTCAGTTCCTTTAAGAGAAATCCCAAACGCCACTCCAGAGAAAGCCTCGATTCCACAACCTATTGAGGCCAGCGTCTCATTGCAACCGAAGGTCTCACCAAGCTCCCCAGCGGGATCGTCTCCCGTTGTACGCAAGAGTTCACCACTCTTAAGGTGCGAAACGAATATCGCTATTCCCAGACGTTTACACCTGTCACGATAGCCAAACCCGAAAGTGCTGACGTTGACCAGATAGTCGCCATAGGCTGCCAGAGCTACCCGATCTGCATCCAAGCCAAGCCCGGCTGGATTCCAGAATGCAACTGAAATCTGGCGGCTATCGGCAACCAGGCCATGTGTAGCCAACCCATCGAGGGCATCAACTCCAAGACTGCCAAAAGCTCCCGCCCAGCAAGGTTCAGGCATGTTGGTCAAGCATGAGAGAGTAAAGATAACAATGAGACTCAAGTTGATTCGCACGCCGATCTCCCCCAGCCTTTCATTCTCCATCTTGTCGGCTTTCGCCAACCTCATATTAACTTACCTGAGCACAGGGGTCAACGGTCGGATGGCACCATACCTCAAACACTGATGTAGACACCCCAATGGTTCGTAAAATCAACCACCTATTTATGTTGACTTCAGGTACAACTTGTGATAAAATGGATTTGCCAGTGGAGAAGAGCGTTCGGGCAATAGTATAGATGCTCAGAAGCACACATCGGGAAAGGTGGTGATGCTTGGCTGTCTAAGGCTAAGGGCTACGAGCGTGAGTTCAATTGTGTCAAACAAGGAGTGTGGACATGAAAAAAGGAGGTTTTGTTGCCCTTATTGTCTTGTTTCTTCTACCAGCTGTGGCAAGTTCCTGGGACTTCGACTATAGCATGATAAGCAACGGTGGTATCCTCGGCCCATCCCCTCACTACATCGGTACACTGACAAGTGGTGGTGAAGGCACAATCGAGATCTGGTTTGACGATACTGGTTGGCCAACGGATCCTGAGGAACGTTTTGACTCACTTTGGGTTTGGTATTTTGAGGACAATTACGATTCGATGGCGGGCACCGCAAGGTGGACAGGAACCATTGTAGGCAGATTCTCCATCAATACAACTGCTGCACCGCCCGGCTATGTTGGCTGGTGTGAAGGTACCATCGAGGCCAGGATCACGGTTAGGGATTACAACGAGAATCAAACCCTTGAGCTCTGGGAGCGTAACAAGCAACACATGTTTGACGGTACCCTTTCAAAGCTCTGCGAGGACCCCAGCGGTGGTGAGATGGCATGCAGATGGGGCTGGGGTGCAATTGCAAGCAACTACTTTTCGTTTGTATCACCTCCAGGTCCAGATACGCTTTACGACGGCGGGAATCTGACGCTCATGGAGGGTTGCCCATCCGCAACCGAACCAACCAGCTGGGGAAATATCAAGGCGCTATATCACTAGTTAAAGATATGAGAGGGAAGGGGGGATGCCAAGGCTAGCAGGTCTTAATGGACCATTACACTGGAGAGATCAAATTAAATAGGGAGGTTAACTGATGAAGACCGCAATAGCTTTTGTGGCTGGGCTTGTGGTGATGACCAGTATGGCATGGGCTGTAGTCCACTACGAGTTCCATTGCAGCGGCAGTGGCAATATGGTCGTGAATAATGATCCTGTTTACTCAGGACAGATTGATGGTGGCGATCTTGCTCCAGGTCAGTGGTGGATCGAAATTAATGACGACGGCTGGCCGGATGCAAGTGATCCCGATGTCAGGTGGGCCTACATTTGGAACAACTACTATGTGTATGACTCCGGTAGCCAGAGGTGGACAGCGACATTTGTTGATTGCATCCTTGATCTCGAAAAGACTGGTATGGGTACTATGCACGGCGTTTGTGATCTTACCTTCCAGATAATTGACAGGGATGGTAATCAGGTGCTGGATCCTTCCGAGTGCCTCGATGGGCTTTCAGGTGCAGTAATTATCATTGAAGACGGCACCGGAGCCTATGCTCACCTCTGCGGAAATGGTACCTACCAGGGCTGGTATATCAGGGATTGCGTCGAAGGTAGTGAAACCTGGATGAATGATGATGTGGGTTTCGACATGTACCTCGATCTTGACGAGTGTGGGATGGCAACTGATATGACCACCTGGAGTGGAATCAAGGGACTTTTCAGGTAGTCGATAGTGTTGCGGATTGCCGCTACAAGGGGGGAGCATCGGAAGCTCTTAAGTACACGGCCGCACTCGACAACATAAGGAAATGACGGGGTGGCTCTTCTGGACCATATGGCCACCGGAGGAAGTGCGGAGATGAAGATAAACTTGCGCGGGGATTTCGTGAGGGGCGTGGTAGTGGTTTTGGCTCTTACTGCCATGCCCCTTAGTGTTCTGGGTTC
>JALGWB010000340.1 GCA_025774405.1 bacterium | reverse complement strand
CTTTCGACATCGTGGTTCGTAGGCCTCACCGGCGCCAACCACGATACGTTCGTCGCTGTCTATTAACCGCTGCGTCTTGTTTGCCGGTGCGCCGCAAACCATGCAAACAGCCATGGTCTTGGTGATACTTTCGGCAAGCGCCAGCAATTGGGGAATGGGCTCGAAAGGTTTACCCCTGTAATCTTGATCCAGACCTGCAACTATCACGCGTTTACCATTCTGAGCGAGCTGCTCACAAACTTCAACGAGCTCCTCGCCAAGAAACTGTGCCTCATCGATCCCAACCACCCTGGTATCTGGCGCGACGAGGGTGAGGATCTCACGAGCGGCTTTGACCTTCTGACACTCGATCTTGCGATTGTCATGGGAGACAATATCATCCGGACTATAGCGATTGTCCATCTCGGGCTTGAAAGCTTGCACTTTCTGCCTGGCAATAATCGCTCGGCGCAACCTTCTTATAAGCTCCTCACTCTTGCCACTGAACATGCTTCCGCATATGACTTCTATCCAGCCTGTCTCTGTGTTCATGACAGCTGCTCCTGACTTTTTACATTGCTTTGGAGTGGGTCAAGTGGATATGGCTCAATCTCACTAACAAGATTGGCAATCCAAGTCTATTAAACCCGCGTGGCGAAGTCAAGAGCTCAAAGTTAAAAACCCAAAAGCACTGTTCGGTGGTAGATTTGCACGGCTCGCACAAGTCTTCGAATTCCTCTTGACCACCGGAGCGATAGCGGCTAAGAATATAGCAACCAGCTCAATACATACTGAGGTGCATAAAGGTTTGGAGGACGTAAGATGGCAACATCAGGCTTGATGGCGAGATATGCCACGCTCAGATATGCGCTTTACAGGAGACGCTATTGCCTGTCAGTTACAAGTAAGCTTGGTCTGGCGCTTGGTATGAGCTGCTTGACAGGTTTGCTGGCTCAGATCCGAATCATGCTGCCCTGGACGCCTGTGCCAATCACCGGTCAGACATTTGCTGTTCTTCTGGCAGGTGTATTCCTCGGAAGATGGTGGGGAGGTGTCAGCCAGGCAATCTATGTGGGACTGGGGATATGTGGGATCCCCTGGTTTGCAGGCCATCATGCCGGACTTGCAGCCATTGCTGGGCCTACGGGTGGATATCTTTTGGGATTCATCCTTGCCAGCATGCTCATCGGAAATCTTATCGAAGCCTCTACAAGGTTACGCAACTTTGTTCCAATGCTTCTACTTATGGTGATTGCCAACTTTGGCGTAATTCACGTCCTGGGACTCTTTCATCTGGGCCTGTGGCTTAAACTTTCGGGCGGAAGCACGCCTTCACCAGGTGAGCTCATCCGCCTTGGGATGCTACCATTTATCCTGGGTGACTTTGTTAAGATAGTGGCAGCAGCAACAGCAGGTTGTGCCGTTATACCCAAGCAAGACTACCGGCAAGGTTAGGAAGACTGTCTGCGGTATCAGGCTTTGCCACCATCAGTCATCTTGAGAATGCACTCGGGCTTCGCGGACTCCGGGGAGATGCGTGCCCTTCGGTCTATTGACTGTCACGCGCTTGCCGAATAGCCGTAATCATTGTCATACCACTCACAAAGATATGGGAAAGGATTTATGCAGATACCCCCCTCGGGAACCCACAGGTATTTCAAATGCTTATCATAATCACGCCCTTGCAGAATCTGAAACTTTTCGGTATCGCCTGTCAAAAGCCACATCTCAAAATGGAGATGAGGCGGCCAATCAGGATGCCCCTCAAAACCACTATTACCACTCCAGCCGAGGAGCTCTCCAGTCCTGACGCGCTTCCCCATCACCACTTCAGTTGCCGCCAGGTGCCAGTAGCCATACACAACATTGTCATCGCCTATAACGAGGATGCCAAGCCCACCGGACCCATCCTCGTCCTTCTCTTTGTATGGACCTGTGAAACCTACGGTACCGGCCTGGCAGCAGATCACAGCCGACCCCATCGGAACATCAATGTCAATCCCCACATGGGTGGGTTCCCCCCATTTATAGACCCCGGAATACTTCGTCAGGTGGTTCGATTCTCTTGACCACCTCCAGCTCTGGAGGTCAAGCGGGAGGCGATAAGACTTGGGGGGCGTCAGGTGGGGCCTTGAAGAGATGAAGATCCTTGCATCGTGGAATAGCTTCCAGCATTCGTTCTGACGTTTCAGGCGGTATGGTTCCGTGTTAAAGCTCCGTATCATCTCAGCGCCAATTCGCAATGTCATACTTGATACGTGTGAACCCAGGATGAGATTCTTTCGAACTCCATCCACCTTGAGCACTATCATACCATCCGAAGCTCGTGCTCCCTTGCCTTCTGGACCAGTGAAGGCAATATCCACCAGCTCAATTGCTCGAGAATTGACTGTTATGCGTTCACCTATGTCGAAATCACAGTAACAGGGCCCATCCCCAAATGTCTCAATCTTCCTCATGACGATCTACGGTTTCAACCTCGCCACCAAACAGCGAGCAGTACCATCGAGGGTTTGCCCGAGCATCAGCCAACCGCATACGCA
>JALGWB010000339.1 GCA_025774405.1 bacterium | reverse complement strand
GCTCGAGGCCTTGCATATGATTGAGGCTTGTGAACACGCTCACATCATAACCGGTGACAGATTCTGGCTGGATTTTGCTCAGACGTGCCTGGAATGGTATCTCGGCAGGAATGATCTCAATGCATCACTCTATGATTATGGTACAGGTGGATGTTGTGATGGCCTGACATCAGGTGGGCCAAATCGCAACCAGGGGGCCGAATCAACACTTGCCTGGCTACTATCCTTGCTCACGCTCAGTCGCTTCTCCGAGGTGGGCGTTGAGTCGGGTATCTTGCGAGAAGTTGCCGAGGCAGACGCCGGAGGGGTTGAAAGTGCGCGTTAAACCCATTGTTCTTGTGAGTTCGTATCCGCCGCGCCTATGCGGTATAGCAACTTTTACTGAGGAGGCGCGTGAGTTCATCCAGAAAGCACACCCCCATCGTGAAGTGCTTGTCATCAGCCATTTCGATGGTGCAGGCGACGGTGTCTTCCCTTTGATCGACATAAGCAAACCCGACTGGTGGAAGCCGGTTGCAGCGAAGGTGCAAGAGCTTGATCCGTATGTGGTTCATCTTGAGCATGAGTATGGGCTTTATGAGCACAGGGATGCCAGAGGCTTGGGTGACAACAATGAGGGTTTTCTCAAGTTGCTCGAAGCTATCAGCAACTACCCCATTGTTGTTGAGCCTCATACCGTGCACGGGAGGCTCAAGGATCACGAAGCGACTTTCTTGCGCAGGCTCTGTGAGAGGGCTGACATCGTGTTGCTCAAGTGCCATTATCAACGGTGGCGCCTCGATTGGAATTTCAGCGGTTATGGATGGGAAACACCTCGCAATCTTATGGTTGTTCCACACGGATCGAGACCTGACAGACGCTGGGGTCCCGAGGATGTCCACAAACTCAAGCGGCGGTTAGGGCTTATTGAGGCAGGGCTTGCTGACCATGTTGTTGGTATGATTGGATGGATCCAATCCAACAAGCGGTGGGACATTCTGATCTCAATGTGGGAGGATGTGAGGCGTGAGATTATCGCTCGATGTGGCGTTGAATGGGACTTGCTTGCTGCGGGCACGATCAGGGATGAAGCCCATCTCAAAGATTATCAGGAGTGGAAGAGGGAGACGCTTTTGCTTGAGGACAAAGGTATCGCTCACTACTACGAGTTTATTCCGAGAGGGGATCTTTACTATAAGCTGATGGCAGTGTGCGACTTCGTTGTCATTCCCTCGATAGATGAGACCCAGTCAGGTACGCTGGCAAGGGTGATAGCGCTCAACAAGCCATTCATAACAACTGCTCCGCTTGAAGGGCTAACTGCACAAGCTCTTGAAAGTGAAGGGGGGCTGCTTTTCACCACAAAGGCCATGCTTCGGGACAAGATTATCAGACTTGCATGTGATGAGAAACTCCGGCTCGAGCTCGGTGACAACCTCAAGCGCTATCTTGAGAATGTGGTCTCATGGGAAGTCGTGGCAAAGCAGTACAGTGAGGCATATCGTCTGGCAGATGAAGCCAAAAGGACTGGCAGGCGAGTCGAGATGGATCCTGAGTTCTGAGGGAGGATCGATGAAAGGTCAAGCAGAAGATTCAGTTTTCAAACGCTACGAAGGCAATCCCATTATCTCGGTCGGAGATCTACCCTACATGGCTAATTCTGTTTTCAATGCCGGGGTTGCTGAGATTGAAGGTGAAACTGTATTGCTTATGAGGGTTGAGGATCTTCGTGGCATATCCCACTTCACAGTCGCTAGAAGTGCCAATGGTGTGGACAACTGGGTCATTGACCGCCAGCCTACGCTTCTTGCCGATCCCGATGCCTATCCGGAAGAGCTATACGGAATTGAAGATCCGAGGATAACCTTCATTGACGAGGAGGGATACTGGGCAATCGTCTATACAGCCTTCTCAGCAGGTGGCCCTCTGGTTTCACTCGCCACCACGCGTGACTTCAGGGAGTTTGAGCGACACGGACCGGTTATGCCACCCGAGGATAAAGATGCAGCGCTATTCCCTCTTCGTTTCGATGGCAGGTGGGCAATGCTTCATCGACCGGTTTCAACCTTTCCAACTACAACTGCGGACATCTGGATATCCTTTTCACCAGATCTTAAGCACTGGGGAGACCACCGTGTTCTGCTTGCGGCAAGAAGAGGGGCGTGGTGGGATGCCAATAAGGTTGGGCTCTCCCCACCCCCACTGCGTACTGATGATGGCTGGCTGATACTCTATCATGGTGTAAAGACGACAGCGAGCGGGAGCCTCTACCGACTTGGACTTGCATTGCTTGATCTACAGGATCCATGCAGGGTGATCACGCGGTCCAATGAGTGGGTTTTTGCACCGAGGGAGGTATATGAGCTCTACGGTGATGTCGATAAGGTTGTATTCCCATGTGGTTGGTTGCTCAGGGACGGCGAGATAAGACTCTATTATGGTGGAGCAGACCGTTGTATTGCACTTGCGACAGCGCATCTCGATGAGGTGCTCAACTGGCTGAGTAAACACAGCGACTGAGGGAAGGGAAGCATGAAGATAGCTATGT
>JALGWB010000338.1 GCA_025774405.1 bacterium | reverse complement strand
GTGATTGCGAATTCGCCGAAAAGGTGATTTTGCTCGCCACCATAGGAGAAGTCGATACCTCCAACCGAGTGTTTACGATCGACCCTGTCTGCCAACGAATTTGCAAAGTCGCGGCTGTATTTCGCCATTGCGAAGCTTAGCTGGGCACGCATCCTTTGACTTGCAAACCCAACCACTGTTCCAAGGAGATCCTCACGCACTGCATCCCTGGATTCAAGTTCACCCGGTGTGCGATGATAGCCTGATGTAGCAAAAGAGATGACCTTCCCGTCCTCATCGAGTCTCGCATCCACGCCTACCCGAGAAGCCACCAAACACATCTCCACCGCACCCAGATTCCGAGCAAAGCCGAGGCCGCGTAGAGCGGAATTCTCCTGGCTTGAGGTATAAGGCTTGAGACTAAGGCTCCACCCACGGTAACGCCATGGACTTATGAAGCTTGGTGAGAAGCCGAATGGTCCGGCAAAGATCAAGCCGTGTCCTGAGGTGACGACGAAATCTCCAATGATGACTCTCGATGCCCCGAGGTCCTTCTCGACATAGCAGGCCTGGAAGTCGTTGAGGCGCTTCTCGCCGCCATCCTTTTCAATGAGCAACCCTGCTGTGAGCGTCGCCTGTTTGAATTCACCCCGGCAATAGGCTTTTGGATCATGACGACTGTGGATTGGCAGCGTTGCGCCGACCCTCACAATCGAAGACATTGTGATCGGTTGAGCCCTTTTCCTGGGCTTCTCAAACACTATGAATGGCCTGAGGAGTGCGATTTTCCTTGGACTTAGTTGCTTTATCTTACTGAGGTCGGCTATCGAATGAAGCTCGCCGCGCTGCCTCAAAGCGACTATTTGCCTGGCGATGGCGGGGCTCATCCATGGCAGAGCAGCAATCTCAGACTCAGGCGCCACAGCTAGATTGACACGATCTTTCAACATTACATCAAGCATGGAAAGCAGGTCGAGATAGCAGTCGATATCCTCGACATCGGTTAGCAACTCTTCATAAGTGTCATAGGAATCAGCAGACACAGATAGACTGATCCCCGCAAGTAATGCTATCGCTCCCAGCAGAGTTTTCGGATGTCCCACCTTAACGATTCTTCACGTGATAAATGCAAATCTCAGGACTGCAGAGAAAACGCAACGGAAAGATGTTCGTTCCTACACCCCGTGTCACGCTGAGATAAAAATGATCAGGTCTATAGAGACCGGCTATGTATCTGCTTCGATACACATATGGCAAAACATTGACAATTTGACGCAGTCCGAACTGACCTCCATGGGTGTGCCCGGAAAAGACAGCTGCAACCCTCCTGGTCTCAAATTCCCACAGCAGACTATCAGGATGAAAATGGGTAAGCACAAAGATGGGTTTGTCATCTCCAACATTGTCAAAAGCCAGATCAAGGTTCTCTCTGTGGGTCACAGGATCATCAAGACCAACCAGATAGAAGCTTCCACAATCGACACTCTCATTGATCAGGAAAGTATAGTTCTCTCTTCGCTTCCTGATGCCACCCCTCCTGAGCTGCTTCAGTATCTTGAAATCTGCATTGCCAAGAACAATGTAGACCCCTTTCCTGGCTTTCAAGTCACTTAGCACACGGAGGCAAGTCTCGATACCTCTGTTATGCTTAAGGAGATCACCTGTGATAAAAACGTAATCCGGATCTACCTCCGAGACGATTTCAACCATTTGCCTTTCACGAAGTCCATATCGCAGTGTGTGAAAATCGGCAACATGTACAATGGTCAGGTTTTCATCCTGCAATCCATCAACAACGAAGTCCCTTTCGGAAACTCTAACAATGTAAGGCTCTATAAGTCCCGAGTAGATGAGGAGCACACCAAGACTGACGAGAAGGATTCGGCTTCGTTTTCGCATCAGGCTCATGTTGGCTGCAAGCTAACACAGCCAGGGCATTGGGTCAACAGGGTCAGAAACAAGGTGCCGGTTTACATCTGGTCAGTCGGTGAGTGGAAGCAAAGGCGCGGGAGTCTCCCACCCACCAGCACGAGTTCACTCCAAAAATCATGCCGGTTTGGGCTGACAATAATGCCCAAATATTGCAAACAAACAAGTCCAGTTGCAAAAGCAGTGTCTGAATATGGACACCGTCGCCACCTTTCTCGACATCTACCATGCATAGGCGAGGCTCCATTCATGGGTGATTCCTACTTCAGGATTAAGAGTCGAAGCCATGTCAAACCTGAGACCCCGATGGTAAAGCCCAAAGCCACCAGCATACTCCAGAGGAAATGTCTTCGCTCCACACCTTAAGAATAAGTGATTGCCCAACCGAGCCTCAAAACCACTTGCCACAGAGGTTGGCTCCCCGCCGATTTTGCCCATGGCAAATCCCAGCGCCAAACACTGCGTGACCTTGAGCCCGAGTCCCATTGCTATGGTGCTGTTACATTGCTCGTCGCTCCCCATAAGTCCGAGTCCGAATGGATTTCTGGTGCATGCAAAGATCCTCAAAGCCTCGTTGACATGGGCAACTACTGTCAGATCAGGGAGCAAGGCGCCGTCGATACAGTT
>JALGWB010000337.1 GCA_025774405.1 bacterium | reverse complement strand
TTCAAGCACCCTCTCGGATCCCAGATATGCAAGCGACCTTGCCGCAGCTGCTGATGCCTGAGCGACCGAATCGGGGATATCTTTGGGCCCCGATGCACAGCCGCAAATGAAGACTCCCTCGCGGCTCGACGCGACCGGGTCAATGAGCGGATCGGGAACCTTGAAAAAACCATCTTCATCCACATCAATACCAAGTCGCCTTGCCAGCTCCGCTGTGCCTTCACTTGGTACCATCGCACAGGAGAGCACAACCATGTCAGCTGAAAGATCAGTTGGCTTTCCCGTTTTCGGGTCTTCGTACCTGACTGTGAGTTTGCCATTCTTGCTCTCGGTTATGCTCGAGGGAGAGGATTTTATATAGGTAATGCCTGTCTGATTCTTGCCTCTGTGGAAGTATTCCTCAAAGCCTCTGCCATAGGCGCGCATATCACGATAGAAGTAATAGAAATGTTTGATTGAGGGTTCATGGTCCTTTGCAACCATACACTGTTTGATCGAGTAAACACAGCATACACGGGAGCAATAGCTGTGGTAGCGGCTATCCCTTGAACCTACGCACTGGACAAAGGCGATTGACGTCGGGGTCTTGCCATCGGATCTCCTCAGGATGCGACCTCCTGTCGGTCCAGCGGCGTTTAGAAGTCTTTCAAACTCGAGCCCTGTGAGTACATCCTCATGTCTTTGGTAGCCCAGATTGCCCAGGGCGGTGGGGCGCATCTCGTCAAACCCTGTTGCAACAATTACGGCTGCGACCTGGATCTCGATATTCTTGGGCTCCAGATGGAAGTCGATAGCACCTCGCTGGCAGGCTTCAACACACTTGCCACATCGGTTCTTGAAAGGTTGCTTTCGCAGGTTAAGACACCTGGTGCTATCAATTGTGTAGAC
This sequence comes from bacterium, assembly GCA_025774405.1. Classification (GTDB taxonomy): domain Bacteria; phylum Arandabacterota; class Arandabacteria; order Arandabacterales; family Arandabacteraceae; genus JALGWB01. The sequence continues at coordinate 1,670 of JALGWB010000337.1, read as the reverse complement.
CAGAGGGGTCGCTTGTTCGAAAGGTACATAGATTGCCTTTCGGTGGGATAGTCCCATGTCAAATTCGTTTGGAATCTCGATAGGGCATACCTGGGCACACATGGCACAGCCTGTGCAAAGTGCCTCGTCCACATAGCGAGGTTTCTTGAGAATCGTAGCAACGAAATCGCCTGCTGACCCTTTCAGATCGGTGACTTCACTGTAGGTCATCAGGTTGATGTTCGGATGGCGAAGAGCTTCAACTAGCAGGGGGGACAGAATGCAAATCGAGCAATCATTGGTGGGCAGTGTCTTGTCGAGTTGGGCCATCCGTCCACCGACTGATGGACTCCGCTCAACAAGATACACAATTGCTCCGGCTTTGGCCAGGTCAAGCGCAGCCTGAATGCCTGCCACGCCGCCGCCAATTACGAGGACGCCTTTTTTCGGAGTCGGTTCGCCTTGCTTTTTTCTGATTGCCATCCTCGCACTTTTAGAGTATAGAGCACCCTTCGGGTTTGAGCCCTCAGAGTAGAAACTGCAAAAGGTGCGGGGTCAGCTTCGGCTTCTTAGGGCAGACCCCTGCTTGATCTGTTCAGCGTAGCTTCGACCCTTCTCGAAGGCTTTCAGATTCAGATCAATTGTCGCCTTGGGAACTGAGTCCCGAATCGCCTTTCTCAGAGCCTCTTCCGTCACAAAGTCTGCGAATACGGAAAAGAAGCCAAGCATTACTATGTTGGCAACTATCTTCCTTCCCAACTCCTCAGCGAAGCGTGTTGCAGGAATCTTATAGGTTCGCTTAGGGTCTTCATCTGAGGCAGGCACAACCAGATCTTCATCGATGAGTAAAAATCCATCGGGTCTAAGGCTGCCCCGGTGCTTGTCGTAGCCTTCCTGGGACATTCCAACCAGTATGTCGCAATTTATCACATAGGGGTAGAAGATTCTATCAGGTGAAACAATGACCTGGGTGCTGGAGGCCCCTCCACGGGCTTCTGGACCATATGACTGCGTCATTGTGGCGTTTTTACCATCATAGACGGTTGCGGCTCTGCCAAGAATGTAACCCATGACAACCATACCTTGACCGCCGAATCCAGTAAATCGCACTTCCTTTCTTGAAGAGGTAGCGCCTGCCATCATTTCCTCCCTATCTGCGCTGAAACATTCTCAACGAGGAACTCTCGAAATGTCGGGCGTTCTATATCAAGAAACTTGCCAACTATGATCTTCCCAGTCATGCCGATGTCGGCTTCCCTTGGATCAGCCCCATGCTTTATGATGCTATTGTCGTGATAGTACTTCATAAGATCGAGTCCTGTCCCGAGGCGATTCTTTCGGGCAAAGGCTGTTGGACAGGGACAGATGATTTCGATCACGCGAAAGCCTTTCTTGGGAAGGGCTTCAGCGATCGAGTTCTTAAGCCGTCGCATGTGCAGGGCTGTCCATCTTGCTACATAGGTGGCCCCACTGGCAATTGCAAGGTAGGGTATGTTGAAGGGATATTCATAGCAACCATAGGGAGCTGTCGTTGCCTTGGCAGTCACCGGAGTCGTTGGACCAGCCTGTCCACCAGTCATACCATAGGTGAAATTGTTGACGCATATGACCAGTATGTCCATGTTCCGCCTTGCAGCGTGGATAAAGTGGTTACCGCCTATTGCTACGATATCGCCATCGCCTGAGTAGAC
>JALGWB010000336.1 GCA_025774405.1 bacterium | reverse complement strand
ATTGATTCGGAATATGTCTTTAAGCCCCAGGATGTGGCAGCAAGACTCGGGATAGACATAAAGGCTGAAATTAGCCAGCAGGTTGTACTTGGTACTCTGCTTTCCCATAGGGGTTATGTCAGAAAGAAACCCGGTCATGCTCGCATGTGTGTATTCATAAACAAGGTCCACGAGGAGCCAGTGTGCAACGATTGCAGGCGAGCTGCATCATCACCCTTGAGTTTTGCCCATAGCATAAAGCGTGACGCGCGTGTTGAGCGGGTGGTGCTTGGCTCTCTTCAGCGAAGGGGAACAAGCCTGACCATAGTGGTGAGATAGCGACATGACGAGAATAGGAGGATTATTGCTGGCAGCAGGTCGGTCAATCCGGACGGCCGGTCCTAAGCTCTTGCAGCGGATCAACGGAAGGACAATTCTCGGGATGTCTGTGGCGAATCATCTGGCCAGCAGACTCGCTTGCGTTGTTGTTACCATACCCGGTTGGGCTGAAGAAGGATTTGCCGCGGAGCTCGAAACCTTCCAATCCGATAGGCTTCACATACTCAAGATCGAGCAGCCATGTCCCATGAGTGAGTCACTCAAGCAAGGTTGGCGATGGCTCAAGGAGAGCATAGAGGTTGATGCTGTATCGATCTCACTTGCTGACAAGCCTCTGATCAAGCCTGAGATAATCAATCAGGTAATCGATGCCTATTTGTCCAAGGGCCTCGGTATCTGTGTTCCAGTATATAATGGCAGTCGAGGCCATCCTGTGATTATCAGCCTCGAGTTCACACCTGAGATAATGGAGCTTGAAGGCGACTGCGGTGCTCGAAAGATTATTGAAAAGCATCAAAGCTCAGTTGGGCAGATCAGCATGGATGATGATGCGATTGTCTTTGATGTGGATAACGATAGGGATTTCGAGATATTGGAGGGAAGGTTGGGTCATGGACGAAGCTAAGCGAGTTGTAATCAAGGCTGCCGAATACTTAGGACGCGGGCAAAGAATATGTCTTGCAACGGTTATCAAGAAGGAAGGTTCAGCACCGAGGCCACCTGGATCCAAGATGATCTTTTGCGAAGACGGCGAGACATTTGGCTCCATAGGTGGTGGGGCCCTCGAGCATGAAGTGCAGAAGATGGCTGCAGAAGTCCTCAAGAGTGGTACACCTCGACTTGTTGAATTCGACCTGAGTGGAAGGGAACCGGGTATTGATGCATATTGTGGAGGCGGGGTCACGGTTTTCGTTGAGCCACTCGGAATCAGCAAGAATCTCTTCGTGATTGGAGCCGGTCACGTAGGTAAAGAAGTGGCAAGACTTGCAAGTCAGATCGGCTTCAGTGTAACTGTGGTTGACAATCGGCAGCAGATTCTAAGGGATCTTTCTGATGACAGATCGATCCGGAAGCTCGCAGCCGAACCTGGTGAGATATCATCAAAACTCAATATCGACGAGAACGCTTTCGTTGTCATATGTAGCAGGAGCCATAGTCTTGATGAGAATTTTCTTGAAACTATCCTGCCTTACAGGCCTCGCTACGTAGGTTTGCTTGGAAGTCGCAACAAGGCTAAGATGATTTTTGAGAGACTGAAGGCGAAGGGAGTTGAGCCAGGGCTCCTCGAAAGCGTTCATATTCCGATCGGGATTGATATCAAGGCTGTTACGCCAGAGGAGATCGCCGTCAGCATCGTTGCCGAGCTCATAAGTGAAAGCCGCAGGAGAGAGGATCAGTCCCGATGATTGCGAAGGCAAAGGTGCTGATAGTAGGTGGGGGTGAGATGGGTTCGGCGGTGGCTCACAGGCTGAGGCGAGCCGGCTTCGAAGTCTGGATTGTCGAAGTCGATAAACCGACGTGTATTAGGAGATTGGTCTGTTACGCATCGGCATGCCACGAAGGTGCAGTTGAAGTTGAAGGTGTACGAGCAAGCAAGGTGGGTAGCGTCGACGAGGCTATTGGTGTTGCAGCCAAAGGGGAAATCCCTGTAATCACCGGCGAGTTTAAGGATCTTGCTCAAAGGATAAAGCCAGATGTTCTCATCGATGCTCGGATGCTCAAGAAACGATCAGATGTGAGCAGGAACATGGCACCGCTGGTGATCGGACTTGGCCCGGGCTTCATTGCTGGCGGTAACGTTGATGTGGTGATTGAGACCAACAGGGGTCACAATCTCGGTCGAGTCATCTATGAAGGTGAGCCTGAGGGTCATACGGGTGAGCCTGCACCTGTCATGGGTTTTACTCACCAAAGGGTGGTCCGGGCGCCGGTCTCAGGCATTTTCAAGCCAGCTGTTAGAATCGGTGACATGGTGGATGTGGACGATGTCATAGGATTCATCGATGAAGTGCATGAAGTCAGAGCCCCAATCGCTGGTCTCGTGCGTGGTCTTGCGGCTCAGGGACTTCCGGTCCACAGGAATCAGAAGATTGGTGATATCGACCCGCGGGGTGATTCAATAAGTGCGGACACGATCTCAGATAAGGGCAGGGCCGTCGCGGGTGGGGTGCTGGAGGCTGTCGTAAGGTGGTACTGGCATGATAGGCAAGAAGATTGAAGCTTTGATTCCATGCGATCTTGA
>JALGWB010000335.1 GCA_025774405.1 bacterium | reverse complement strand
TAAAAGGCTTGGTGTGAGCCCTGTTCCCTTCCTGATTTCAATAGCGATCTCCTCGAATCTCCAGGGCACAGCCACCCTGATAGGTGATCCTCCGAGCATGATCCTCGCTGCTCACATGAAACTGAACTTCAATGACTTCATCGTTCTCAACGGTAAGCCAAGTATATTTTTTGCGGTGGAAATCGGTGCAGTTGCCTCTGTTGGCGTACTCTATCTCATTTTCAGCAAGTACAAACAGCCAGTCGCACATCCTGAGGAGATAACGGTGAGGAGCTGGTTGCCGACGTACATACTGCTTCTTATGATTGCAGCTCTTGCGATCTCACCGATTTTTGATCCAGATTTTCGATTCCTGGCAGGTGTGGTTTGCATAGTCTTTGGGATTGTTGCAAAGCTCTGGGAGAGAAACCTGGCTGAGGATTCACTTGTCGCCTATACCAGAAGAACCCTGAGGCAAATTGACTGGGATACAACCATGTTCCTGATCGGTATCTTTGTCTTCGTAGGCATTCTGACCAGGGCTGGTTTGATCAATCGAATGGCCAACGGTGCTCAGTATCTGATGGGTTCGAACATTGCTCTCGGGTTCAATCTAATAGTCTGGATTTCGGTTTTGATTTCGGCATTTGTAGATAATGTACCTTACATAACTGCAATGCTGCCTGTTACCACAATCCTGGCTGAGCGCCTCGGTGCTGCTGTCTATCTATTCCCCTTCGGCCTGCTGATAGGAAGCTGTCTGGGTGGCAACATCACGCCGATAGGCGCTGCAGCCAATATCGTCGCCGTGGGCTATCTGGCCAAGCAGGGCTATAAGACTTCCTTCTGGGAGTTTGTCAAAGTGGGGCTCCCGTTTACACTTGCCGCTACCCTGGCGGCCTCTGCTTTCACCTGGCTTGTCTGGAGCTGAGCCTTTAGCCTTTGACTTACCTCACCTGGTCAAGTAAACTCTTATGATAGACTTATTGAAGGCCGATGCAATCGGTGTAGTAGTGTGTTTGGGGAGGTCATATGTACAACATATGTGTTACTGGAACAGGTTATGTGGGTCTGGTCACCGGTGCTTGCCTTGCTGACTTTGGTAACAAAGTCGTATGCGTGGACATTGACGAGTCCAAGATAGAGAGGCTCAGAAAGTCAGAGGTTCCTTTCTATGAGCCCGGGCTACAGGAGATAGTCAGGCGCAATGTGGACCGTGGCAGACTTTCCTTCTCGACCGACGTCGCTAAAGGCATTGAAGAATCAACAGTGATCTTCGTTGCCGTTGGCACACCCATGAGTCCAGAGGGCGAGGCCGATCTGTCCTATGTGGAGATGGTGGCTCGCAATGTTGGGGAGCATCTCAACGGATATAAGGTTGTTGTGCTCAAGAGCACGGTGCCTGCCGGTACTTCCAATCTCGTTGAGAGAATTATAGGTGAAACATCCAGCAGTGGTCATCCTTTCGACGTTGTTTCCAATCCTGAGTTCCTCAGGGAGGGTTCAGCTGTTGAAGATTTCATGCAACCTGACCGAATTGTGCTTGGGGTGTCGAGCGATCGAGCTCTGAAGGTAATGCGAGAGATCTATCGGCCATTGATCCTTCAGGATATTCCTGTTGTCGAGACCGATGTTAAGACTTCGGAGATGATAAAGTACGCATCCAATGCCTTCCTTGCCTGCAAGATATCGTTCATAAATGAGATTGCTAACATCTGCGAGCGTGTCGGAGCAGATGTCTCGGTGGTTGCACGGGCAATGGGACTTGACAAACGGATAGGTCCACGTTTCCTGCGCCCGGGAGCTGGCTACGGGGGTTCGTGTTTCCCCAAGGACACCAGGGCTCTCGTCAAGACGGCTGAATCCACAGGCTATGACCTCAAGATAGTCAAGGCTGCGATCGAGGTGAATGATCAGCAACGCCTTCATATGGTGGAGCTCATCGAGAAGGCTGTGGGTTCGTTGAGTGGCAAGACAGTGGCCATATTGGGGCTGGCTTTCAAGCCAGACACTGATGATCTCAGGGAGGCACCTTCGCTGGATATTGCAAAAGCACTCCTCGGCAAGGGTGCAAGATTGAATGTTTACGATCCCGTTGCAATGGAACAGGCCAGGACCATCCTCGAAGGCGTGATCTTTTCTGAGGACGTTTTCGAAGCGGTGAAGGATGCAGATGCTGCGGTATTTGTCACCGAATGGAACGAATTTCGAGACCTCGATCTGGTAAAGGTCAAGCAACTCATGAAATCAGGTATCATCGTAGATTGCCGCAATATCTATGAGCCCTTGCGAATGAAGGAACTTGGTTTCCGCTACTATAGCGTTGGGCGACCATCGACGGAGGATTGAGATGAATCTCATCGACGGCGTTGCCATCAAGAAACTCAGAGTCATTCCCGACGAGCGTGGTTTCGTAATGGAGATGCTACGTTGCGATGATGAGGTATTCAAGAAGTTTGGGCAGGTCTATCTTTCAGTAGCTTACCCTGGTGTTGTGAAAGGCTGGCATTATCACAGGAAGCAAACCGACAACTTTGTTGTTGTCAAAGGGATGCTCAAGGTGGTGCTTTATGATCAGCGAGAGAATTCTCCC
>JALGWB010000334.1 GCA_025774405.1 bacterium | reverse complement strand
AATACCATGAATCGAGTCGATGGCAACTGGTCAGAATTCGATCTGAGATGGCCTGCCAGGTTTCCACTGATCATTCGCAAGCAAAGGGGTTTGATCCTGCAGGTGATCAAGCTACGCAGCATGCCAACAGCCTCATCCATGCTCGAAGCAGCGATGAGATATGTCCTGATGGTTTCGGGCATTTTCCTGACAGGGATGGTCACCCTGGTTATGACACCCATCTGACCTTCTGTCCCGGCAAAACTCCGAATCGAGTAACGTAGCCCATCGTGGCCAGCATTAACCAGCAGTCCGGATGGAAGAGCTACCTCCAGTGACCTAACCATCTCGTGAAGACAGCCATACCGCAGCGTGCCTATACCGTATCCGCCAGTGCTCATCCAACCACCAACAGTGCTTCTCAATCCGCTCGAAGGAAAGACCAGCAATGAAAGACTCTCAGAACGCAGCGCCTCGGAAACCTTTTGCCACGTGCAACCAGCGCCAACAATAGCCTGCTTCCCGTTGCGGGAAACCTCCTCAATCGAGTCAAGACGGCTCAGATCAATCACTATCGATTTGCCAATGGGTATTGTGCCTCCCAGGTAAGCTGTTGCACCACTCCTTATCACCGCCGGCGTCCGCTCCTCAATACACACGTCGAGGGTTTCAGCTACGCATCTGCCACTGTCAGGAAAGACCACAGCCAAGGGCTTACTGCAAAAAAGACGAACCAGAAAGTGAGGTTTTGGTCTCGCATCATAGCGGCGCCGAGATCTTTCATCCTCATCTGTCGAGACGAGCTCATCACCAATCCGCAGGCATAGAGAATCCACAACGTCTGATCTCTCTCTTGAAGGCATTGGTGCACCTTTACCGAGAAATCCAATCTTGCGAGCCTTGCGCTGGATCCTTATCCTTCTTCGCCTCATATCCGTCATCCTGAACTTGAGCAAGATAAGATCTGAGTGGCACAACCCTAGGATAGACCGTAACGCTTTGAAATTTCCTTCAGCAATTCCTCCGTTGAATAGCCTTCAAGAAGTGGTATTCGCACAACTTTGCCACCGGCAGACTCAACTTCAGTCCTGCCAACTATTTGATCGAGCTCGTAGTCGGCACCTTTCACCAGCACATCCGGTACAAGATTAGCAATCACAAGCTCCGGTGTGTCCTCTTCAAATATGACGACATAATCAACGAAACTAATTGCAGCAACAATCGCAGCTCTGTCATCCTGACTTACAATTGGGCGGCGTGCACCCTTAAGCCTTCTAACAGATGCGTCGCTATTTATAGCTACCGCGAGAACGTCACCCAATTCCTTGGCTGCCTTGAGAAGCTCCACATGACCACGATGGATGAGATCGAAACAACCATTTGTGAAAACGAATCTGAGACCTTTCAGCCTTGCACGATCACGTTCTCGCTTTAGCTCTTCGAGGCTAACAACTTTTCCCATGTTTCACAGACATTCAGATGTTGATTGGAAGGATGCAATCAACTGTTCAGGTGTTACGGCAGCAGTTCCGACATCGCCTATGACGATGCCGGCAGCATGGTTGGCTATCTCAGCGGCCTCCTCCATCGTAGCACCTGCGCAAAGAGCAAGAGTGAAGGAGCAGATTACGGTGTCACCAGCACCAGTGACATCATAAACATGCCTTGCGACCGTCGGAAAGTGTCGATAGGTTCTATCATTCCTGAAAAGGGACATACCGTCCTCGCCACGTGTGATTAACAATGAATCGACTTCAAGTAGATAGACTATCTCCCAACCGACTTCGTGGAGGCTTACCTCGTCATGAATGCGCCTGCCCATAGCGGCTCCGGCTTCATATTGATTGGGTGTAATAAGCGAAACCTGTTTATAGTTTCTGAAATGATTCTCCTTTGGATCGACAGATATAATCTTCTCCTTTTGCCGCCCTCTGGGAATCAACTCGGATAGCAATCGCTTGGTAATCACTCCCTTGCCATAGTCAGATACAATCACAGCATCACATGTCTCCATACCTGCCAGAGCCCTGTCGATGATTGCATTCTCTGTCCTGCCATCTATCTCATCCCGTGTCTCTTTGTCGGTCCTTACAATCTGCTGATTGTGAGCGATCACCCTGGTCTTAACAGTTGTCGGTCGTTGAGAGTCACGTATCACACCCTCGGTATCTATCCCCTGCGAAGCCAGGAGATCTCGCAACTCGATGCCAAAGCCATCGTTGCCGATCACGCAGGCAATGCTACAGCTTGCACCAAGGGCTCTAACGTTATTGGCAACGTTGGCAGCCCCACCGAGTCGGCTGTTCTCCCGCTGGATCTCCACTATTGGAACTGGTGCCTCTGGTGAGATTCTCGAGACCACACCCCAGACGTAGCGATCCAGCATGGCATCCCCTATCACCATGAGATTACGCTCCCTGGCCTTATTCAAAATCTCCTTCAGCCTTTCCACTGACACGCTCTCCAACGATAGCTCCCTCACGCCGTGCAACTGTTGTAGAATGCTTGACTATCGCCAAACTATAGCATTGCAAGCCCAATAGTCAAGCTTGCATACCCAATGGATGATACGCCCATTGACAGTGAATTTTGAGGTGGTTACAGTAGGAT
>JALGWB010000333.1 GCA_025774405.1 bacterium | reverse complement strand
TCCTGTTGAGTCACCCCAGGGTCTTCAATTGGTTTCTAAAGAGATTTAGCAGGGTCTCAGGTGAAGTGAACGTGAAATACAGGGACACACTTCGTATCCTGGTCATCTATGTCATATGCTGGATTGTTTACGGTTTGGGTTTCTATTTGATTGCCACATCCCTTAGAATACCTGCTCAACTGCTGAATCCCAAAACTGGAACCCATTGTCAGATGGTGATTGGGATGATGGGGATAAATTCCATAGCCTGGGCTGGTGGGCTCTTGAGCATAATAACACCTGCGGGACTCGGTATAAGAGAAGGGATCTCAGGTATCCTTCTGGCAAAGCTGGTTGAGGAACCCTATTCGGTACTGATACCGCTGGTAGCCAGAGTCTGGATTACACTTGCCGAGGTTGCCACCATTGGTGTTGTATTTGTTCGGTGGGGGAGAAGATGAGATCAAGCTCCGGATGGACATGGCTGATAGTAGCAATCTATGGTGTCGTCGTGATCGCCATGTTTTCGGGATTCGTGTTCACCGACAGGATGGTTTACGGATCCGATATGATACCTATGGGCTATATGATGCGTAAAGTCGTAGCAGATTACTGGCGAGAGCACGGCAGGATACCGCTCTGGGACCCATACATTCTCTGTGGCCTGCCAGTTGTTGATGCTATGCATGGTGACCTCTTCTATCCAGCTTCGCTGCTCTATCTTGTGATGCCATTACATCGGGCACTTGGCTACAAGATTGTGCTGCATGTCTGGGTTGCTGCAATTACGATGTTTTTCCTTCTGCGAACTCTTGGTCTCAAGAGGAGAGCTGCATTTCTGGGCGGGCTGGCCTATATGGTGGCTCCTTACCTTATTTCCCTCACCTATGCTGGTCATGATGCCAAGATGTTTGTTACGGCACTGTTCCCACTTTGTGTCATGCTGCTTGAGATGCTGATCAGGAAACCTAAGCTGCTGAGGGCCGGTCTTCTTGGTGGTTCGATTGGCCTGCTCTTTCTGACGAGTCATCCCCAGATGACCTATTTTTCAAGTTGGGGACTGGCTATCTATTTTCTTGTTCGTGTGCCTGAAATGATTCGGCAACGAAGGATCTTGAGGAGCTTGGGTCTTGTGGTTATCGCAGTGGTTCTCGGTGCTGCAATTGGCTCTATACAGGTGTTGCCAGCTTACTATTACACCACCAACTTCTCACCGAGGACTGGAGGGGTAAGTTATGAGTTTGCAGCCAGCTGGTCACTCCACCCGGAGGAAATCGTCTCACTCCTCTATCCTTCTTTTGTGGGTTACCTTGATTCATATTGGGGTAGAAACCCTTTCAAGCTGAATGCAGAGTCACCTGGTCCCCTCATACTCTTGTTTGCGATTGGCGGGTTCGTGCTTGCCTTCAGGCGGAAGGAGCTAAGCGCCTGGCTGATCCTGTTCGTATTCTGCCCGCTGTATGCATTGGGAGCGCACACTCCTCTTTTCAAGATAGTCTTTCACATCCTACCGGGAGTCAAGTTTCTGCGTGCACCGAGCCTGATCATGTTCATGTTCAGCGCTTCAGCATGCGTTCTTGGAGCTTATCTTTTCAACATGGTTCTTGAGCAGAAAAAGACATCCGACTACCGAAAGCTGTTCAAGTGGTTGCTTGTTGGAGCGATAGGCTTGACCGTGCTCTCAACGCTGGCAAAGGGGGTAACACTGGGGATCTGGAATAACATCTTCGGAAGTGTTGCTGGGAAAGACCATCGGGTTGTGGGACTTGCTCAAAGCGGGCTGGTGTATGATGGGTTGCGACTTGCTATATTCGCTATTCCATTACTTAGAGTCATATTGTCACGATATAGAAGAAAGTGGAGTAGCTTGATTGTTGTCGGTATTGCAGTGGGAATCCTTGGGACAAGCTTACCTCATTCAACGAAGTTCGTCAGATACATCGAAAGCCGTCAGGTCGAACGTAGCGATCCACTCATTGACTATATCAATCGGGACAAGAGTATATTCCGTGTCCTGCCTCTAACCAGCTCGCGATTCTATAACACCAACTTCCTACCGATTTTTGGCATTGAGACAACAAACGGCTTCTACGATAACAGGATAAGATATTATGATGTGCTTGTGGGGGAGGGCTTTCAGAATCTCGTCAACAATCCGAACATACTCAGGATCACCAATACGAAATATGTGATTCTGTCACAGCCTGTTGACCATCCATTGCTTTCGCTTCGGAAACGCTTTGGGAATCTGCTTCTTTATGAGAATGTGGGATCTCTGCCCCGGTGCTTTATTGTTCACAACTCTGAAGTTGCCAAGAACGATAGCAGTGCTCTGGCTTTGCTAAGCGACCCGGATTTTGATGTATCGACGACAGCGGTTATCACCAATGGCAAACGGTTGACATCCGATTCTGTTCCGACCGGAGAGGTAGCCGAGATAGAAACGTATCAGCCTGATCGTGTTGTCATAAAGACTACGATCAAGGAGCCTGCCTACCTGATCTATTCAGCGAACTACTTACCCTATTGGAGGGCGACTGTTGACGGGAGTCAAAGGCCCATCATAAGGTGCAATATCTCTCAACTTGGTGTGTATCTTGAGCCAGGCGAACAT
>JALGWB010000022.1 GCA_025774405.1 bacterium | reverse complement strand
TTCCGGCAAGAAGTTGATAATCGGCGACAACACTTGGATCGGTCAGTTTTGCTACATCAATGGTGCTGGTGGCGTCAGTATCGGTACCCACGTTGGTATTGGTCCAGGTGTAAAGATCATGTCTTCCAGGCACGGTGAGGAAGGCAGAGATGTACCAGTTCTGCTATGCGACCTTGAGTTTGCCCCCGTGGTAGTCGAAGATGGGTGCGATATTGGCATGGGTGCGATTATCTTGCCCGGGCGCAAGATCGGAAGGGGCGCTATTGTCGGTGCAGGAGCAGTTGTGACCCATGATGTTGAGCCTTATTCGATTGTGGCCGGTGTACCTGCCCGCAAAATAGGCACTCGAGCTTAATTCTGTAAAATGCATCTTTTCCACTAAATCTTCCCCCGAGACCTCGGCACAAAATTTCCCAAACCAGGCATACTTTTACCAAAAAGAGCTTGACATGAGGAGCAAGATGGTGGTAAAGTGGCACGCCGAGGAGCGGAGTGGAGTAAAAAGGAGAGGAGAGTCATTGTCAACCTTTCTAGGTAGCTATCGATTCAAAGTAAGTGCCAAAGGAAGGTTGAGCATCCCTGCCCAGGTCAGGGACGGACTGGCGGCAGGGGCCGACAACACATTCGTTATCCTTCCAGGGCCAGAGGGATGTCTTGAGGCCTATCCACTTGATGAATGGATGCGACGCGTCAGGTATCTCAAGAGTATTCCCAACCGCAAGAAGGCTCGTATCTATAAACGTAAATTACTGACGCACGCCGTCTACTGTAAGATGGATGCACAGCACCGTATAACCATACCGGTTGATCTATTGCGTCGTGCCGGTATAGCGGACGAGGTATTCATTGTCGGACAGCTTGAGAGGCTTGAGCTGTGGCATCCCGAATCCTATGAGAAACACGTTGCCGAGAACGATGTACCTCTCGAAGATATCATGGAAGAGCTGGAGGGTGGGTTGGGCGATGGTGGAGACGATGAGAGCAGTGGAGATTAACCGATTCGCAGAGAGGCAGCACCATTGGCATTCACCAGTCATGGCAGATGTCGTGACCAGATTCCTCATAAGACCAACGACGGATGTTATCGTCGATTGCACCGTTGGGACGGCAGGGCACGCACTCGAGATGCTCAACAAGGCCAGCGAGAAATCCATTCTAATAGGAATCGACATGGATGAGAGTGCACTGGCGATAGCCTCAGCAAGGCTGAGGCAATATGGGGATCGCGTAGTCCTCAAGCGTGGAAACTTTGCACGGCTGAGTCAGCTGCTTGGACCCTACAGTGGAAAGGTCGGAGCAGTTCTTATCGACTGTGGCATATCGAAGCTACAAATCGTCACATCTGATAGGGGGTTCAGTTTCGATCGAGAGGGTCGCCTTGACATGAGATTCGATACCGGTGCCGGGATGACAGCTGAGGATGTTCTCAACTCAATCTCATTCAGGAAGCTCAAAGAATTGCTCTCGAGCTTTGGAGAGGCAAGGGCTGTCGCAGTTGCCAGGGCAATTCTCAAACGCAGGGATAGTGGTAGGCTTGCGACAACCCTTGATCTTGCCAGTGCTGTCAAGGCGGTCGTCAAAAGGCAGCAGGCCAAGTCACTGGCTCGAGTTTTCCTTGCCATCCGTGCATATGTCAACCATGAACTTGAAAATCTCAAGCAGGCGGTGGATTCGCTCAAGGATGTACTGAATAGAGGTGGAAGAGCGTGCATCATCACTTATCACTCTGCTGAGGATGCGATTGTGAAGACGGCCTTTAGAAAATACTCAGGCAGGTGCGTCTGCCCTCCCGGCACTCTGGTATGCAATTGCGGGAGGGTTGAGGTCTTTAGGTTATTGACTCGCAAACCATTGACACCGAGTGCTGATGAGATAGCAACCAATCCTTCAGCACGGAGTGCCAAAGTCAGGGTGGTAGAGAAGATGTAGTAATTGACAATAACCCAGGGGTGCAGGGCGACCGGCTCTTGTGCGTAGGAATCCAATAATGCAAGCGCCGCTTCGAAAGGGCAAAAAAGAAGAGACACTGGGCAGGGCAAAAGGAGTCAAGCGCACGGGCCGGTCGCTCCTGTTTGCGATATTGCTTGTTGCCATAGTCGTTGGTTCCAGTCTCATCTATACATCTGAAAGGGTTGCTGTTGAGGCGATGCTCACCAGGAATCTGGCTTATGAAAAGCAACTTAGAGCTATCGAGAAGCGCACTCAATGGCTGGTTTATGAGGTCACCCAGCTTGAGGCAACAGGCCATCTCGGTGAGGCCGCAGGGCGTCTCGGAATGAGGCCGCTTCAGTGGCAACGTGTCTTTGTCATAAGCGGGGCCAGGAAGGATAAGCCATGAAACCCGGAGCGGGGAAGCTGTTCCTACTTTTTGCTGGTTTCATTGCATTGTGCGGCCTGGTCTGTGCCGATCTGTTCAAACTGCAGATTCTCGATCATGACTATTACAGCCATCGCGCCGACAGAAACCAAAAGGCTGTGAAGGAGATTCCAGCGAGGCGCGGTACCATCTATGACCGGAATCTTGTACCGTTAGCGATGACGCTGCCGTGCTATCGCGTCTGGGCTGACCCCGGGCTGGTAGGCGACCGATGGCAGACCGCAACCAGGCTTGCGGAGGTGCTGGATGTCGAATGTGGTCGCATTGCCAGGATGCTCGCCGACGCATCTATTCGATATCGCGTGCTCAAACGTTACCTCGATCCACCGAGGGCCGAGACAGTTGCTGCTCTTGGCCTGGAGGGTATTATCTGTGAGCCAGTTGCCAAGCGCGTGCGCCCGCTGGGTGACGTGGCCGCAAATGTGATCGGGGCTGTTTCACTAGATGGTTGTGCCCTGAGTGGTATCGAACGGGCGGAAGATGCGATCCTTCGTGGCAAGCCCGGAAAGAAGGTTTTCCTGAGAAATGCTCTCGGTGAGATCCGGCCAAGTGTTGGTTCACTTCTTCAAGAGCCGTCACCTGGCAGATCGCTCGTTCTGACCTTGGACGCTGAACTTCAATACATCAGCGAGCGTGCGCTCGAGGATGCGATTGTAGCTAATCATGCAAAGAGGGGTGGCGTTGTCATTGTTGATCCATGGACAGGCGAGGTGCTTGCTCTGGCTAGCTGGCCGAGGCATCCTAATTTTCCAGTACAGGTTGTCTTCGAGCCTGGCTCAGCCCTGAAGATATGCACATATGGTGCTGCCCTTGAGACAAACAATCTCAAACTCGATGAGGTATTCACAACCAACAATGGTGTTCTGAAGGTTAGCGGTGGTTACATCAGGGATGACCACCCAAGGGATCCGATTACAGCTGTGGAGGCTTTTGCCTATTCGAGCAATGTGGTGGCAGCTCTACTGGCAAGGCGACTCGGAGCCGAGACCTTCTATCGGTATCTTGTTGCTTTTGGCCTGGGTCGGCGCACAGGCATAGAGCTTGAGGGTGAACCTCATGGACTCCTGAGGCCGCCAGATGCCTGGTCAAAGCGCTCTCTCGAAACAATCGCATTTGGGCAGGAGATCGGGGTTACAGCAATTCAGCTCTGTATGGCTTTCGCAGCGGTCGCCAACGGTGGCAAGCTTATGCGACCCACCCTGATCAAGGCAGTTCTCGATCACGGTAAGGTTGTTCATACCAGCAAACCGCGAGTTGTTCGAAGGGTCATAAGGGAACAAACAGCCCGAAAGCTCACTGAACTCCTGAAAACTGTTGTTTCTGAGGGCACGGGAGTGGCTGCCCGTATCGATGGCATGGCTATTGCTGGCAAGACAGGAACAGGTCAGAAGGCGGAGGCTGGAGGATATGTGAGGGGAAAGGGCTATGCTGTCTTCTCAGGTTTTGTGCCAGCGGACGCGCCTCGTTATGTTTGCACTGTCGTCATTGAGGATCCATCAGGGGAGACCTCATACGGTGGACCTGTGTGTGGTCCCGTATTCAAAGAGATAATGGAGTGTGCATTGAGAGGTGAGAGGAAGGTAGTTCCCTCAACTTCAATTGAATTGGCAGAACTCCCGCTTGACGGGTCTTATGAAGCTTCAGCAGGGGCAGTCGCAGGGTTTGATCTGGCCTCTTCACTCACGCCCGGACGCCAGCAGACATATCCCTCCGTTTTGGGACTCACTCTCCGTGAGGCTGCCATGGTGCTGAAGCAATGCGGGATCAAATGGCGGGCGACAGGATCCGGTCTTGTCGTCCGCCAGGACCCGTCCCCGGGGAAGCCAATAGTTCAGCGCAGAATTTGTAGCCTTGTAATGGAAGCTATCAGATGAAACTTGCCGAATTGATCAGCCAGATCGATGTGGTCGACATCGTCGGGGGAACCGACGTGCAGGTTGCCGGTATCTCACTCGATTCGAGAAGTGTAAAAACGGGTCATCTTTTTGCCTGTCTCAAAGGTGCCAGTTATGATGGTCATGACTTTGCAAACGATGCAAGATCGAAAGGTGCCAGCGCTGTTCTTTGCGATCGCAAGCTGAAGCTCGAGCTTTGCCAGGTGATCGTTAGGGACGTTCGCAAGGCACTTGCCCATATCTCTGCACGTTTCTACGGTATGCCATCAGAACGAATGAAGGTCGTAGGCGTCACGGGTACAAATGGAAAGACCACAACTGTCCACCTTGTTCATTCGATCCTTACAGCCTGGGGAAAATCTTCAGGGTTGATGGGTACGCTTGGCCATCGGATTGGGGACAGACTTCAAGAGGACATTTTCACAACGCCTGAAGCACCTAGCCTTCATAACCACATGCATGCGATGGTTGAAGGCGGGTCCGAATACTGCGTCATGGAGGTCTCATCCCATGCCATCGCATTGAGGCGGGTTGATTGCGTGAGATTCGAGGTGGTTGGCTTCACCAATCTGAGCCGTGATCACCTCGATTTCCATGGTGATTTCGAGAACTATCGAGAAACGAAAATGCAGCTTTTTGGCATTGATGATGATCACGAATTTGGGGAGGGCCGAATAGCTGTTATCAACGTTGCCGATGAGGTCGGGCGGCTTATAAGCGAGCGAACCCCTCTGAGAAAACTCACCTATGGGCTTGACTGTGGTGCAGATGTTGCTGGCAGCATCGTCAGAACGGATTGGCGTGGTACTGATCTCGAGATCGCCTTCAGCGGCAGAAGACTTCGCCTCACCTCAAGGTTGCTCGGGAGATCCAACGCCGAAAACATCGTGGCGGCTTTTGCGATTGCAAAGGCCCTTGGTGCCGATGACGATGCGGTTGCTGCTGGAATTGCTTCGATTGAACCTATTCCGGGTAGAATGGAAGTCCTGGCTGGGATGGGTAGACTGGCAATTGTTGACTATGCCCACACCCCGGATGCCCTCCAGAGGCTACTCACTGACATCAGATCGCTTGCACCCTCCAGGATAGTCTGTGTTTTCGGCTGCGGTGGTGATCGCGACAGAGGGAAGCGGCCAGAGATGGGTAAAATCGTGGCCGAGCTTGCTGATATCGCCATCGTTACCTCTGACAATCCACGCACTGAAGATCCGGAAAAAATAATAGGCGATATTCTGAAAGGAATATCTGATGAGAGCATCTGTCTGGTTGAAGGCGATCGTGCCAGGGCAATAAGAAAAGCGGTTGAGATAAGCAATGAAGGTGATGTGATTGTAGTCGCAGGGAAAGGACATGAGCCTTACCAGATCATTGGAACAAAAAGAATTCCCTTTGATGATCGTGAGGTTGTGAGAACAGCCCTGGGAGTAAACGCTGATGCCACACCTTAAGCTATCGGAGATTTTGAGACTCGTAGAGGGGCAAACCGAGGCTGATGCGAATGCATTGAGTCGAGTGGTAACCGGGTATGCTTTCGACACCAGGAGGATGCATCCTGGTGATCTTTTCTTTGCCTTGAAAGGTCAAGCTCGCGACGGCCACCAATTTGTCAATGATGCCAAAAGCAAGGGTGCATCCGGGGCAATTGTCTCGTACAGGGTAGAGGATGTCTCTCCCGGCTTCGTTCAAATCGTTGTTCCATCGCCTCTGAGTGCATTCCAGAAGCTGGCTGCCCGTGTTCGCACAGGTCTGAATATTCAGGTGGTGGCGGTTACAGGTTCAAACGGTAAAACCACTACGAAGGAGATGCTTGCTCATGTCCTTATGACCAGATACAGGATCAACAAGAGCCCGGGCAATTTCAATAATCATATAGGAGTGCCTTTCTCCATACTCGCACTTGAGCCTCACCACGAAGTACTTATACTGGAAATCGCAAGCAATCATAGGGGCGAAGTTGCCCATCTTGCCAGTATCGCCCAACCTACGCTCGGTGTAGTCACGAATATCGGACGTGCTCACATAGGTAATTTCAATTCGATTGAGGACATCGCGCTTGAAAAGGTGGACCTGTTACGCTCACTTAAACCCGAGGGTATCGGGATAGTAAACGCTGATGATACCAGACTCATGGAGGCAGTCAAAGGCATCTCATGCAAGTTGGTTGGTTTTGGGATACAAAATCAGGCTGACTTTTGCGCTTCGCATATCGTTACTGACAGTGCCGGAATTACCCATTTCAAAATCTCAGATGTGGATTTCGAGCTAAGAACCGTTGGTCTCCATAATGTCTACAATGCCCTGGCGGCCATAGCCGTCTCGCATGCTCTGGGCATTGGCTTGGGTGAAGCAGCGGATGCCTTCGCTACCTATGAGCCTGTGCGAATGAGAAAGAGCACTGTGGGGGATTTTACAGTCATCGATGACACCTACAATGCGAATCCGGATTCGGTCAGGGCTGCCCTCGAGGCAGCCTCCCGCATAGAGGCTCGAAGGAAAGTTTTCATCATGGGAGAAATGCTCGAGTTGGGGGATGAAGCTGAGCGGCTCCATACTGAGGTTGGCCGATTTCTTCCCGAATATGGCTTCAAGGTTATCGTTGGGATTGGTGGGTTAACAGGATTTGCCTGCCTGGCTGCCAGGGAGGCAGGCCTCGAACCTGACTCCATTCGCTTTTTCAGTAGCAAACGGGAGGCAAAGCAGCACCTCCTGGAGATTCTTAAGCCGGGTGATCTAATCCTGATCAAAGGTTCAAGGATGACGGGTTTGGACGAGATCTCAGGCTTTATAGAATTGGCCGGAGCGCAGGGGAAGATATAGCATGTTCTATTATCTGCTCTATCCGTTAAGAGACTACATTTCGGTATTTAACGTATTTCGCTATATTACATTTCGCACAGCATATGCAACTATCACCTCCCTGGGGATCTGCTTCATCTTCGGTCCTATGATTATTCGTATGCTGCGGCGCCGTAATGTTCTGAATGGCGTAAGGAATCATACACCTGAACACCATTACGACAAGCGGACCACACCGACCATGGGTGGCTTGATGATTCTACTTGCTGTAATCGTGCCAACCCTGCTTTGGGCTAATCTCAGCAACAGGTATATCCTGCTGTGCCTGCTGGCCACTTGCTGGCTTGGCCTGATGGGTTTCATCGATGACTACTTGAGAGTGATCAAGCACAAGCAGGCGGGGCTGGTGGGAAGATACAAAATCGCCGGTCAGGCTATCCTCGGGCTCGTAATCGGCATATTGTTGCTTGCCTATCCAGACGATCCAACAATGGCAACCAGGACCACGGTGCCCTTCTTCAAGAATGTTTATCCTGACCTGGGCATCTTCTACATACCCTTCGTCATCCTGGTTATCACAGGTGCGTCCAATGCTGTCAACCTTGCCGACGGGCTTGATGGGCTCGCTATCGGCATGTTTGTTTTTGCTGCAGCCGCCTTTGCAGGTTTAACCTACGTCACCGGCCATTCACAATTCTCAAGCTATCTTAACATCATCTACCTTCGACAGGCTGGCGAGCTCACCATATTTTGCGGGTCACTCGTTGGTGCATCCCTCGGATTTCTCTGGTTCAATGCACATCCAGCTGAGGTCTTCATGGGTGATACAGGTTCATTGGCCTTGGGTGGTGCTCTGGCAACAGTTGCAATACTGATAAAGAAGGAAATACTGCTGGCCATCGTTTGTGGAATCTTCGTGGTTGAGGCTATCTCAGTCATAATTCAGGTTGTTGCTTTTCGCCTGACAGGCAGAAGGGTATTCAAAATGGCGCCCCTTCATCACCATTTTGAACTCATGAGCTGGCCTGAATCAAAGCTCGTGATTAGATTCTGGATTCTTTCAGCTCTGCTGGCTCTAGTTACTTTGAGTACATTGAAACTCAGATGATAACAAAAGACATGGAACACGAGGTTAAAGCTTTCACTCCCAACCGGCTCAGGCATATGAAGGTGCTGGTCGTAGGGCTGGCACGCACGGGCATTGCCGCTTGCAAGGTATTGCGGAGGTTGGGATCGGTAGTTAAGGCAACCGATGCCAAGCCGGCAACGCAGCTTCAACCGTTGGTTGGAGAGCTAGAAGACATGGGTGTTGCCATGCAGCTCGGCGGTCATGCGATTGATTTCGCTCAAGACTGCGATCTCATCGTTGTAAGTCCAGGAGTGCCACTTGATGTACCTTTGCTTGGGTGGGCCAGGCGGAATGGCATACCAATCATAAGCGAAGTTGAGCTGGGGTGGTGTCTCAGTAATGCGAAGTTTGTCGCGGTTACAGGTACAAATGGTAAGAGCACAACAGTTAGTCTGATAGGGCATATTCTCAGGCTTGCCAGTGATAAGGTTGCTGTTGGGGGCAACATAGGCAATCCCGTATCGCTCGTCGCATTCGGACTTGATAGTGACTGGGTTGTTGTAACCGAGGTTTCGAGTTTTCAGCTGGATACCTGCGTAAGTTTCAAGCCGAAGGTTGCGGTACTGCTCAACATAACCCCTGATCATCTTGACAGGTATCCAAACTTTGACGTCTATGCGGCATCGAAGGGCAGGATCTTCGCAAATCAACTTGAGCATGACGTCGCAATCGTGAATTTCGATGATCCCAGATGTTTGACGATAGCTGAGGGACTCAAATGCAACAGGCGGTTCTTCAGTACCAGGTGTGAAGTCAGTCAGGGAGCTTTTGTTCAGGACCAGTCAGTGGTCGTCAGGGTGGCAAATCAAGAAAGGCGAGTTTTTTCTGTGAAGGATCTGAGGATTAGAGGCCCGCATAACCTTGCCAACAGTCTTGCTGCCACCCTGGCGGCTATCGAATTTGATGTTGATGACAATGTCATAAGAAAAGGGATAAGCCAGTTTCAGGGGTTGGAACACAGGATGGAATTTGTGGACCGGATCGACGGCGTTGATTTCATAAATGACTCGAAGGCAACAAATCCTGATGCCGTTATGTTTGCCCTTGAGGGTATGGATAAGCCTACGGTGCTGATTGCCGGTGGCAAGGACAAGGGTGCCGATTTTTCGATCCTGGATCCATCGGTACGAGCGAAGGTCAAGGCAATGGTCCTCATTGGAGCAGCAAAGGCCAAGCTAAGAACGATGTTCAAAGATTGCTGCCAGATAACAGAGGCTGCTGATATGGAAGAGGCTGTAAAGCTTGCCTTCGAGCTTGCCCGCCCCAACGGTGTGGTCTTGCTGTCACCTGGATGTGCCAGTTTCGATATGTTTGACGACTTTGAGCATCGAGGCAGAGTTTTCAAAGAGATTGTTCGAGGTTTGAAGGAGCGTGCCAGTGAAGGTCTCGATTGAAGAGCCAGGAAGTGATCGTATCCTACTGTTCACGATAATCGCTCTAACGCTTTTTGGTCTTGTAGTTGTCTATAGCTCCAGCTATGTGATAGCAACACGCATCCTTGGCTCCGGTAGCCCCAGCTTCTTCCTCAGGAGGCACATAATAAGAATGATTCCGGGCTTCTTTCTCTTGCTCGTCTTTATGCGCATGAACGAATATACGCTCAGGACAATAGCCAGACCTCTGATTCTGATATCGCTTGGACTGTTGGTACTCACACTTATCCCAACTGATCTTCGCCTGAGCGTCAGGGGAGCGCATCGCTGGCTGAGGATTGGCAATTTCACCTTTCAGCCCTCCGAAGTTGCAAGGCTGGCTCTAGTCATCTATCTTGCTGACTTTGCTGCCCGAAAGGGTGAGCAACTAAGGAAATTCAGGGTGGGATTCCTTCCAGCCTTTGTGATAGTGGCAGTTGCAGCTTTGATGACTGCTTTTCAGCCCAATCTGGGCACAGCAACAATGCTTGTTCTGATTGGTATGGTCATCCTCTTTGCTTCCGGTGCCAGGTTAAGTCATGTCGTTGCCATGACTGTGCTTTCAATCGGTACCATGTTCTTGGTGATGGAGCTGACGGGCTATAACTCGCACCGCCTCGGCTCGTCTGCAAGCTATCACGTCACGCAGGCTCGGATTGCTGTGGGGTCAGGCGGCCTGTTTGGACTTGGTATAGCTAACGGCAATCAGAAGTATCTCTTTGTTCCTGATGCACACACCGATTTTGCCTTTGCCATTGTCGGCGAGGAGATGGGATTCATGGGGATGCTGGCACTCATGTCGTTGTTTGGTGTCTTTGTCTGGAGGGGACTCAAAGCTGCTGCCAGGGCTTCAAGCGTATTTTCCTCCGTACTCGCAGTTGGCATAACCATGGCAGTTGCAGGCTATTTTTGTGTCAGTGCCTGTGTCTGCCTGGGATTGCTTCCGACGGCTGGACTCCCCATGCCCTTTATCAGTTACGGTGGTACATCTTCGATAATGCTACTTGCTGCCTGTGGGATGCTTCTGGGAGCTT
The DNA here is from genome assembly GCA_025774405.1 of bacterium. GTDB lineage: Bacteria > Arandabacterota > Arandabacteria > Arandabacterales > Arandabacteraceae > JALGWB01. The sequence goes on along the minus strand of JALGWB010000022.1, from coordinate 2,693 downwards.
CGAGACGGAGATCTGATTTTGCAGGTGTCGGTAGGGCTCGATGGGAGGCGCTTACACGATGAAAGTGGCTATTGCAGGCGGTGGCACAGGGGGACATATCTTCCCGGCTGTCGCAGTGATAGAGTGCCTCAAGGCCTCGGGACACGATGTAGATGTGGTACTGATCGGTACCCGGAAAGGGCTTGAGAGCAAACTGGCTCCGAGGATGGGTTACAAGAGTCATTTCATCCTTGCGACGGCCGTTCCTCATAGGTTCGGCATCAGGACGATTGCTGCACTCTTCGTCGCCTTTGTGGGATTCTTGCAATCGCTGCTCGTACTTCTATCTGTGCGTCCTCAAGTGGTGTTGGCTACCGGGGGCTATGCCAGTGCACCTTGCATTTTGGCTGCTAGAGTTGTCGGTACTCCTGTAGTTATGATCGAACCGAATATCATCCCGGGAAGAACAACTACCCTGCTGGCAAGGTATGTGGATGAAATTGCCCTTGGTTTCAGTGAAGCAGTCAGACATTTCAGGAAAGGCACAAATCTGAGAGTGACAGGTATTCCGATAAGATTGAGCCTCATGCAACATCGCAGGCAGGAAGCCATCGAACGGCTTGGTTTGCATCAGGCAAAGAAGACTGTTTTCATCTTTGGCGGGAGCCGTGGGGCATCGAGTATCAACCAGGCCTTTGTCGCTGCGATCGGCTACTTCGAGCAAAGGGACGACATTCAGTTCATCATTCAAACAGGCGTTTCAGATTTTGAGCATGTCCGCCGGTGTCTGAAGGATTCGAGGATTCCTGTCAGGGTAGAAGCCTTCATCGATGATATAGGTCTGACTTATGCGGCTAGCGATCTTGTGGTTTGTCGGGCAGGGGCTGGGACCATCGCCGAGATAACTGCCTTTGGTCTGCCAGCGATACTGATTCCATATCCCTACGCCATAGCCGGTCATCAGCAAGCAAACGCTGAAATGATGGCCAAACATGGAGCCGCAATTATCATCCCTGATTCGAAACTCACCGGCAGAACGCTGGCAGACGCCATCATCGCCCTTCTAAACGATCCTCATGGTCTTGAACAAATGGCTGAGCAGGCACGACACCTGGGGAAACCTGAAGCAGCGAGGGAGGTTGCTGCTGGCGTGCTTGCTCTCGTTAAACATCGAAGCCGGCTGGCGCGGCTGGCAGCAATCATAGGGGAGATATGTTCGGTAAGATAAAGCATATACACCTGGTAGGAATTGGCGGTACAGGCATGAGCGGCATTGCTGAGCTTTTGCTCAACCTCGGCTATAAGGTCAGCGGTTCCGATCTGGTGGCTTCCGAAGTCACAGATCGGCTTGTGGCTCTTGGCGGGCAGATTACCCGTGGTCATCATCCATCCAATGTCGAGGATGCAGATGTTGTGGTTTATTCCTCGGCAGTCAAATCTGACAACGTCGAGCTGATCGAGGCAAGGAGAAGGGGTATTCCTGTCATACCACGAGCCGAAATGCTGGCTGAGCTCATGCGTATGAAACAGGGTATTGCCGTGGGTGGAGCCCATGGTAAGACCACAACCACCTGGCTCATAGGTCTGGTGATGGCAGCTGCGGGTCTTGACCCGACGATAATTGTTGGCGGCAGGCTCAAGGCTCTGGGGACGAACGCAAAGCTTGGTGGGGGTCCCTATCTGGTGGCTGAAGCTGATGAAAGTGACGGTTCGTTTTTGAGACTTTCACCCAACATTGCAGTAGTGACTACTATCGACGAGGAACACCTTGACCATTATCTTGATCTCGATGCCATAAAATCCTCCTTCATTGAATTCCTCAACAAGGTGCCTTTCTATGGAGCTGCGGTTGTCTGTCTGGATGAAGAAAACATTCAGGCGATCATGCCGAGTATCATAAGACGGGTTGTGACCTACGGGTTCTCCCAGCAGGCTGATGTCAGAGCGACAGATGTTTCTCCTGATGGTTCAAATGTAACTTTCAATGTGCGTCTTAGAGACAGCAAGCTCGGAAGCATCCTGCTGAGAATGCCCGGCAAGCATAACATCGCCAATGCGCTTGCTGCTGTCGCTGTTGGGTTGGAGCTTGACATTCCCTTCCCTGCCATAAGTGAAGGCATATCACAATTCACAGGGATTGCACGGCGTCTTGAGGTGATGGGTGAAGTGGGGGATATCCTTTTCGTAGATGATTATGCCCATCATCCGACTGAGATAACAGCCACCCTTGAGACCATAAAAGACATTTGGCAAAGACGTATTATTGCTGTTTTCCAGCCGCACCGCTTCACAAGGACCAAGGCTCTCTGGGATAGACTTGGGAGAAGCTTCTACGATGCTGATTTGTTGGTAGTGATTCCCATATATGGGGCTGGGGAAGATCCGATCACCGGAGTTACATCGGCCCTGGTTGCAGAGGCAGCCACAAAAAGTGGGCATAGATCGGTCTCTTGCATCGATGGCAGAGAAGACCTTGTTGAACATCTCTTGAAGTCTATCCAACCAGGGGATGTGGTGGTGACACTCGGGGCTGGAGATGTCTGGAAGGTTGCGAACGACTTGATGGAGAGGTTGGCACATGAATGACCTGATCGAAGAAATCCAGAGGATTCAGGGTGTGGCAGTGAGGAAGGACGAGTTGCTGTCGCTACACACAACTCTGGGTGTTGGTGGACCATGTGATTTTATGGCCTGGGTTTCAACGGGGGAGGCTC
>JALGWB010000332.1 GCA_025774405.1 bacterium | reverse complement strand
GCTTCCGACGCTGGATGATTGAATATGGACTCGAGAAGCGTCCACAGGTTCACCATGAACTGGGCGGAGTCATGTCATGGGCACTCACCAGGGACCTCTATTTCGATGCTAGGAGCAGGCTTGTGGTCGGCGAACGCCCGGTTCCTGAGGATGTACTTGAAAGTGCCGGGACGATAACCGTAGTTGAGGAAGCAGTGCTGCTTGGTCAGGTTACCGGTAAACCAGCATAAGGAGGATTTATTTTGCGTGATGTATTCATAGTTGGATGCGGAATGACACGCTTTGGAAGGTTGGAGGGGGATCTGCTCGATCTGCTTGAGCAAGCAGCAGTCAGCGCAATTGCTGATGCAGGCATTGAGGATAAAATAGAGAGTGTGTTTGTCGCAAACATGGGTGCGGGGATTCTCAATCATCTCAGTGGAATTGGATCTGCTCTGGTTGACAGACTCAGCCTTTATCCGGCAACTGCGGAGGTAATTGAAAACGGTCCGGCATCGGGTGGTTCGGCAGTAAAGGTTGCCTGCTTTGCAATTGCCTCGGGTTTGGTTGATGTCGCGCTTGTCGTTGGTGGAGAGAAGATGAGGGATGTTACCGGCTGGGAGGCAACTGACTTTGTTGCCACGCTTACCCATCCTCAAGCGGAATACATCTATGGCGTGACACTTCCAGCTCTGGCAGCGATGTTTGCACGACTCTATATGGAAAGGTATGGCGTAAGCCATGAGCACCTTGCGATGGTTGCCATAAAGAACCACGAGAATGCTCTCAAGAACCCGTATGCCCATGTTCAGCAGCGAATCACAATGGATGGTATCCTTCACCGTCCTGAAGCTATAATGAACAACCCGCCTGTGGCGGAGCCGCTGCGCCTTTATGACTGTTGCCCTGTGAGCGATGGGGCTGCTGCTCTCGTATTGGTTTCGGAGAAGGTTGCTCGTAAGATCAGGCGTTCCGCGATAAGGATTGCTGGTATTGGGCAGGCAACCGATACCCATGCTGTCCATGAACGAGAAGATCCGACTGAGCTCAGAGCGGTGAGACTCGCGGCTGGGAAAGCCTTTGCCATGGCAGGTCTGAAGCCAGCTGATATCGATGTAGCTGAGCTGCACGATGCCTTCACTATTCTCGAGATTGCCCAAAGTGAGGAAGTGGGGTTTTTCGAGCGGGGCAGGGGTCACATAGCCCTTGAGCGTGGGGAGACTTCCCTTGGTGGCAGGCTCCCCATAAACCCGTCGGGAGGGCTTAAGGCAAGAGGGCATCCGGTTGGAGCAACCGGTGTTGCCCAGCTTGTGGAACTCACGTGGCAGCTCAGGGGTGAGGCTGAGGATAGGCAGGTCAATGGTGCGCGTGTCGGATTCTCGTGTAATTTCGGTGGCTTTGGCAATAACGTTGTTTGCTTCGTAGTCTGTAAGGAGTGAGTCATGAGCCGATTTTATGGATATGTTTGCAGGAAGTGCGGAGCGAGGGTGTATCCACGACACTGGCGGTGTCCTTCATGTGGAGCGACTGAGCTTGAGACGGTGCCACTTGAAGGTATAGCAACACTGCTTACCTTCACACGGATATACATGCTTTCACTTGCCTTCCACGAGCGCTTCATAACCCTTGGCATAGTCGAGTTCGAGAATGGATTACGTGCTCTTGGCAAATTGCTGGTCGAGGAGCCGAGGGTCGGTATGAAACTTGAGGTCACAACCGGAACAGTAAGGGTTGATAACGGGAATCCTATCGAAGGGCTTTGCTTCTGCGAGAGCTCAGAAGACAGACTGCTGACCAAATCGCAGTAACACCGGTAAACAAGACGGGTTCACACCCTATGCAGTATAGGCTGAATTCAACAGGGATGGGGGACACCCTCCAAGTATGTGCGGAGTTAAGTGGTAACCGCATAGTGTGCGCTCCATTCGTGCGCGTGTTGACAATACGCTGATATTGTGGTAACTGGAGAGGGTGAGCTGCTGATCTTCATGCTAGTGGGCAGGCCTAAGACGTAGTTATCAGGATCAGTATATACAGCAGTTGGGCGTGAATAAATGAACGAAAAAGCTATACGAGATAGGCTGGTTGAACACGGGAAGAAATTGTTCCGTGCTCCAAAGCAATTCATTCAATTCACCGGCGACCTAGGAGCTAATTCTTTGCTAAATGACCTGGAAAAACATCCTCACGCTTTTGTCTTAGGCTGTGTTATGGATCGGCAGATCAAGGCAGAGAGGGTATGGCTAATCCCTCATCTGATTTCCCGAAAAATCGGAGGGTTCTCGATGAAGAGGCTAAGCGCTCTTTCAGCGGAGGATGTGCGACGCCTTATGAGCGAACCGGAACCGCTTCATAGATTTTTGGACAAAATGGCGGTGAATTTTCATTCGGCCATTCAAAGAATTACAAACGTCTATAATGGCAATGCCGCCTTAATATGGTTAGACAAACCTTCCAGCGCAGAGGTTGTATATCGTTTCTTGGAGTTCGATGGCGTTGGCCCTAAGATTGCGAGTATGGCCACGAACGCCCTTGCGAGGGACTTCAAAATCCCGTTCGCAGACTACTACTCAATTGACATTTCAGCAGATGTTCATGTCCGTCGAGTCTTTGACAGACTTGGTTTATGTCCC
>JALGWB010000331.1 GCA_025774405.1 bacterium | reverse complement strand
CAGATGGAGGAAGTGGAAGGTGTTAGAGTGCATATTGTAGTGCCGGAGAAAGCACTCTTCAAGGAGGATCAGCAACAGGCAACAGCATCAGTTGTTCTCAAGACCAACCCGGCAAGGAAGCTTTCCCGCAGATATATTGAGGGCATAGCATACCTGGTTGCTAGTGCAGTTGAAGGGCTTCAGCCCGATCGGGTCACGATTCTCGACTCGAAGGGAACGCTTCTTTCAAAAGGCTTTTTCAGTGGTGAGAGCCAGCCCGGTGATGCCCTCGAACTCAAACAGCAAGTTGAAGCCTATCTTGAGAACAAAGCCCAGACCATGCTGGATGGCGTCCTCGGTCCGGGTAAAAGCGTTGTGAGGGTTGCTGCGGAGCTCAATCTCGAGAGGATAGAGCGCAGCATTCAACGCTACGACCCTGAGAGTGCAGTGGTAATAAGTGAAGAAAGAAGTGAATCAAGCGATGGTACGGGCGGTGGAACAAGTGAAACATCAGTGACCAACTATGAATTCGACAAAAGCATCGAAACCATTGCCGGTGAGGTTGGCAATATCAAGCGACTCTCCGTGGCGGTGATGGTTGACGGTATATATGAAAATGCGGGTGAGGGTGATAACGCCACGACTCGCTTTGTACCAAGGTCCGATGAAGAACTCGCCAAGATTTCGAGCATTGTCAAGAGTGCGGTAGGTTTCGATGAGACAAGAAACGACTACTTCGAAATCGCAAACATTGCCTTCGATCGCAGTTTCCTGGCGGATGAAGAGAAGGGCATGGAGAAAATGATAAAGATGCAATTCTATCTGTCAATTGCTCGAAAGGCAGCCTATCTTGGCGGTTTGATTTTCGCACTGATAGTCATTCTGCGACTGGTCAAGAGGGTTGCTGGCGTGATTGGAGCAGCCTCGCAGGGTCGGGTGAATCTCAGAGTTGGTGGAATGAGTGATGAGGAAGTTCTGAACCAGCCGGCTGACGTGGAGGCCAGCCGTATTGCTGCTCAAATTGCGCGACTGGCGGAGCGCAATCCTGATCAGGCTGCGGGTGTTATCAGCTCAATGGTAGAGGGAGGTAGCTGATTTTGGCTCAGGTCAAAACTCAGGAGCAACTCTCAGGTGCTAGGAAGGCAGCTATAGTGCTATTGACCCTTGGCAAGGATGCAGCAGCCAAGATCATTAAGGGGCTCAAGGAATCGGACATCGAGAAGATAGCAATGGAGATGGCGAATCTTGGTCCAGTGTCAAAACAGCTTCAGGAGCAGGTCCTTGCTGAATTTACAGGAGCTCTGGCCTCAGGTGCTCAGATTGCGGGTGGTGGCGAAGACAAGGTTGCCGAGATTCTCGAGGCAGCAATTGGCAAGGCTAAGGCATCTGAAATCGTTGCCCGCATCCGCAGACAGAAAGCCACTGGTGCAATCAGTAAACTTGAGCAAATGAGCCCCGGGACAGTTGCCGAATTCCTCAAGAACGAACATCCGCAGACAATAGCTCTTATCATGGCTCAGTTTGAGCCTGACTTTGCTGCCAGGGTACTTGCGGCATTGCCGGAGGGGACACGAGGTGAAATCGCCCTGAGGATTGCAACAATGGACGTCATCTCGCCCGATGCCACCGAGGAGATAAATCGCATTCTTGCGAGTCAGCTTGAGGGCATCAGCGCAGTTGAAAGGACTACTGCAGGTGGTGTCAAAACACTTGCGGATATCCTCAACCAGGGCGAACGCACACTTGAAGAGGAGATCCTGAGTGCGATGGAGCAAAAGGATACGGAGGTTGCTGGCCAGGTCAAGAAATTGATGTTTGTCTTTGACGATATCCTTCTACTTGATGATCGTTCGATGCAACGCGTACTGCGTGAGGTTGATAGTAAGGACCTGGCTGTTGCCCTTAAGGGTGCAGATGAGAAGATCAAGGAGAAGATCTTCAAGAACATATCTGAGCGTGCAGCTGCCATGATCCAGGAGGAAATCGACTACATGGGACCCAAGCGAGTAAGCGAAGTCGAAGCCGCTCAGCAAGCAATAATCGAGGTCATAAGAAACCTTGAGGATTCGGGTGAGATAATCATCGCCGGGCGAGGAGGATCTTCTGATGACCTTATCGTTTAGGCTGATAAGAGGTGTACCAGAGCCGACCGAATCCTTTCCGGTGACTGCTGATGAGAAGACGAGCGATGAGAGGGATGCAGTGGAGCAGGCTGTACTTGATGGGACAGACCAGTCAAATGAATCGGCTCTAACCCAAGCCTATCGGAAGGGTTATGAGGAAGGCTATGCGGCGTGCGCTAAGGCTGCTGAAACAGAAGTGGCCAAGCAGGTAGGTGCTTTCAGGGCTATGGTTGATGATCTTGCCTCTCAAAGGAAGCGACTGGTGATGGAGTCGGAACAGGCAATCCTCAAAGTATCATGTCAGATAGCCAGGAAGATCATTGGCAAGGCTGCTGAGATGGATGAGAAGCTAATTGCGGAGGTTGTGAGAAACGCCATCGGTCATCTGGCGGAAAAACAGCGCATGATCATAAGGGTCAGTCCGGAGGACTTCGAAATCCTCGAACGTTCTGAGCCAGATTGGCTGGCCAATACCGAAGGTGTGGAGGTCAAGCCGGATAAGCGGATAAAACGGG
>JALGWB010000330.1 GCA_025774405.1 bacterium | reverse complement strand
GTGGACGCGATGGATTCTTTGTGAAGATGCCTCTGCTTTATGTGCTAGCTGCTTTTGGAAGTCTATCCATTCTTTCCGATCTTCGGACAAAGGGGTCTGATGCAAAGCCATGGGAAAGGCTTGCTCTCATATGGCTCGCAGGTATAATAGGCTCACTGAGCATCTTAAGCTATAGACCGCTCAGGTACCTGGCTCTAATAGTCCCAAGTCTTGCCCTGGTAGCGGCTTCGTTTCAGGCAAGAATTGCTGAGGGAAAGGGGATTCTTGCTAGCGCCAAGCCAAAATGGTTCGGTATCGGGTTCTGTATTTGGCTCACTGTGGTTCTAATCCATTTTTATCAGGATATTGCCTTCAAGATGCTTGGAGGTTCGCGGTCAGCGAGCAGCATTTGGCTCTTCAAATCATACCAGTCGGTTTGGTTGAAGCTTGCGATCTGTCTTGGCATCGCAATAGCATTGTGGCTCGTTCTTGGATCACGACTTAGGTCATCGAAGGGTCTTCTGGGATTGAGACTACGGCAGGCTGTCTTCTTCGGAACGCTAATCGGGATAGCCATCAACGGTAGTGTGAGATCAGGAGGTTTTCTGGCTTCGAGGAAGTATTCGATAGAGGATACAGCACGAAGCCTGGATCGAATCCTTGGTGACGGTGTCTTTATGGTTGGAGACTGTTCAACAACCCTCTCACTTGAAACCGATTTTAGAACGCTCCCAGCCTATGGTGATCTCATCCGATATGATGAGCGAGGGGTTTTCGAGGCTTATCCGATTACTCACTTCCTGCTGAGATTCCCAACGCTGTATGAATACCTTACAAGGAACTACGCGCAGTTTGCCAAGCGAGCTATTCCAGTCCGGACTTTCGTGCTATGCGGCAGACAGGCGACTGTTGTCCGCTATGAGGAATGGCCGGGCTATGGGGAGAGTGGCTACGAGCCCACCGAGTATGAAATTGGAATGATGAAGCTTTCGAGGGGCGATCATGAAGCCGCCTTTGCGCACTTTGAGAGGTTTCTTGCTTCCAATCCTGACTCGTATGAGGCCTTGGCAGCTATGGCTATTTGCCGTGCCCAGGCAGGAAGCATGCAGCAGGCCCTGGCCTACACTGATAAGGCGGTCGCACTGACGGATCGTGATGCTCTGATCTACGAGATCCGAGGTGACATCCTGAATTCACTTGGCAGAATGGATCAGGCGAGGAAGGCATGGCTGAGAGCATTGAAACTCAATCCGAATAGCCGTAAGCTAAGAGCAAAGATAGCGGGAGGGAGGTAGGATGCCAGAAATTTCAATCGTCGTGCCTGTCCTCAACGAGGAGGGTTCGCTTGAGGAACTCCACCATCAGCTGAGAAACGTTCTGGATGGTATGGGTCGATCATTCGAAATCATCTATGTCGATGATGGGAGTACTGACCGATCACTTGAAGTTCTGAGAGGAATCTATTCGGCTGACACCAGTGTGAGAGTATTGAGCTTGAGAAAGACGCATGGCAAGAGTGCAGCCCTTGCTATTGGCTTTGATGAGGTCAGGGGAAAGATTATTGTCACGATTGACGCTGATCTGCAGGATGATCCATCTGAGATTCCAAATCTGATCAAAGAGCTGGAGAAGGGCTATGACGTTGTTTCCGGCTGGAAGAAGCGTCGGCAGGATCCTTTTTCAAAGCGCTTTCCATCAAAGGTCTTCAACTGGCTTACCTCCCTTGCAACCGGATTGAAGCTCCACGACATCAATTGCGGTTTGAAAGCATATCGCCGATCAGTCACTGATCAATTCAAGCTCTACGGGCAGCTCCACAGGTTCCTTCCTGTCTTCGCGTACAAGGAAGGTTTCAGGGTTGGCGAAATTCCGGTAGCCCACCATCCGAGACGGTACGGAAGGACCAAATATGGTATGAAGCGTTTTCTCCATGGATTGCTTGACCTGTTGACTGTCACACTCCTGACCAGGTATCTCAAGAGTCCACTGCACTTTTTTGGAACAATAGGAATTGCCTTTACTCTTGCTGGTTTTGCCATAAACTGCGTTATCCTTAGCATCTACATCAAGCATCATAACATCCAGGGTAGACATCCACTGCTGATGTTGGGTGTCTTGCTGATGATTCTCGGATTTCAGCTGGTCTCAACAGGTCTCCTGGCTGAGCTGCTAACACGTATGTCACACAAAGGTCGTGAAGAATACAGTCTAAAGCTTGAGCTCTCACATGATGCGACGGAAGAAAAGCAAGCCCGCCGAGGGTAAAAGGCAAGGCATCCTTTCCGGATTCTGGAAATCCAGCGTTGGGCTAGCAGCAATCCTCTGCCTCATCGCAGGTGTTGTTGCAATACTGGCATTCGATCCACTTCCCTCGACTATCGGTGATAACGCCGAATTTGCCATTCTTGGCAAAGCTCTGGCGCATGGCTATGGTTACCGGTATATCAATCATCCGCAGCTGCGACCGGCGACGAAGTATCCACCTGGGTTCCCGATCATACTTGCGGGCTGCATCAAGATCTTCAATGAGAAGATTGTCACAATGAAGTCACTGGTCCTGGTTATGTTTGCTATATCGATCTTCGTCACATTTCTGATATCCAACATGGTGCTTGAGAAATGGCTGGCAACGGTTGCGACTCTATTGGTTTTCTCATCGTGGATGGTTGTAA
>JALGWB010000329.1:2713-4587 GCA_025774405.1 bacterium | reverse complement strand
TGAAGGAGAAAAGAGTGCCGAGCCGACCTATTGTGATGGCGGCACCAAAGGCGAAGGCCAGCTCCTTGCCCTTAAACCAGCGGGCAAGAATTGCACTTTGGGCAACGATGAGGGCTTCAGAGCCAGCCCCGAAAATCAGTCTGCCAGCGTGGATGGTGGCTACCTTAGTTGAGCCGGCAACAAGCGCTGCACCCAGGGTTACAACGCCTGAGAAGACTAGACTCGATCTTCGGATTCCAAGACGATCAATAAGCCAACCACAGAAAAGTAGCGTGGCAATGGCACCCCAGCTGTACATCGAGTACATTAGTCCAATGGCCTTCTGCCCAATTCCCATAGATTCCATGAGGTAATCTTCAATCGCTCCCACGCTATCGTAGGCGAAGTAGCTTCCGTAGATCATGAAGCAGACGACAAGGAGAACAGCAAAGCGATAGGGTCTTCGCGAGGGATGGATCCAGGCAAGCTGATCTGAACTCACGGTGCAACTCCTTCTGTCAGCGTTGAGTGCGGAACGTCTCCTGGCATCAGGTAGAGTCCAACTTGCGCATGCTTACAAGCTTGTCGTTCTCATCTATTGTCATCTCAAATGTCCCCTCGACTCCATCCTCAGTCACAAAGCGTCTCAGGGCAGAAGCTGGAAAACGCACTCTCGTGCCGTCAAAAGCCCTGACCTGAACCCACTGAATTGTACCCTGGTAGTAACGGAGGAAACGCTGAGCGGGTATGTTGAGCCTGAATCTTATCCTTCTTCGCCCGGCCATAGCTACTCGTTGAGCATAACATCTGCCCGCCGCCCATGCCACATCAATTATCTATCTGGCATCCAATGCCGGCCGATCTCAATGATGTGAACTACATTCCACCCACGGCTTCTGAGCTCGATTGCAATGAAGCGACGGTGGCAGCGCCATGGAAATCTCTCAGCACACATAATTGCCAGCCTGCCCTGGCAGGCAAGAGCCTCGACGCGATCTATACCGACCTTGAAGATCTCACTACCAGTGAATTTTTCATATCCCCCACTGCGATAGCCTCCCAACTCATGACCCATGTGAACATAGTCGATGCCCGCCTGCCTGAGAGCGGCTTCAAGATTCGGGCGACAGAAATGCTCAAGGTGACTCGTCGGGAAGCGCCGAACATCAACAACAATGGACACTGAGTAAGCCTTTAGTATCTCGAGGAATTCACGTAGTGTTCTTGTGCTGGTACCAAGCGTGTAGATAACCTGTGGGTGACCACCTCGACCGACAGTGGGATCCTGGTACTCACCTGTTTTAGACTTAATACGTAATCTTCCCATCCTTGACGAACAAGCTCACCAATTGTCACGCCAGCCCGAATTCAGTCAAGCGTTATCGCTTGGGACTTGACGGCGGACGCCGCAATCTGTATTATACAGTAGGGGGAGCAAAGATGCGAGTACCTATCGGCGAAGAGTTTTATGAGCTCACCTGACCCGGCGACGCCAGCGTACTCGCTTTTGGTTTCCTGAGCTCTCCCGAGGGTTAGCCACCCGAAGCCTTTGACCCTGTAAACCGACGGGCTTAAGTGCGACAGGAGGTGATAACGTGGCTCTTCAACTATCCAAACCAGCAGAAGATGGTCTAATTGCCGCTCTGTTGAACCGGAAGTTGTCCGGGCGCATCTCAACTCACCTGGCAAGGACGCCAATAAGCCCCAATATGATAACCACCATAAGTTTCATGATCTGCATTGCCGCCGCTTTCCTTTTCAGCCGAGGCACCTACTTGCTGGCCGCCATGGCTGGGCTCCTTGTGCAATTCAGCTCAATCCTCGATGGCTGTGATGGCGAGATAGCCAGACTGCGGCATGAGCAGACTCCGTTCGGTGCATGCCTTGATACCGTC
>JALGWB010000329.1:0-2654 GCA_025774405.1 bacterium | reverse complement strand
ATAACCTACGCCTATTTCGTCAAGCAACCCGAAACCTGGGTTATTGCTCTGGCCCTGATTCCACTGACGGGTTTTATCCTTGCAAGCTATACCCGCAAGGAATATCAGATCCGCCATGGAGCGCCTCCACCAGCTGGGATAATCGCCAAGTTAAGCAAGCGGGACCTGAGGCTTTTCGGCATAATGGTTGGCGCTCTCACCAACCACAGCTATACTGCAATCATTATCCTTGGCGTAATATCCCACTTCTCAGTGATCTGGATCTTCACATCGCACGTTACAGTGCCAAGTGTTGAGGCAGGCTTTCACGGGACAGTGCCTCAGAGTCACAGAGCGAACACTCTTAAGTGAGGTGCCGCTCCAAGCTCTATCATGTACTGCCGTGGTGGTTTGTATGCCACCCTTTCGGGCAACTACCTTAAGCACAGAAAGCCCTGAAGGTGACTTATACTTCCATGAAAGGGCATAAACCTATTTAGAGAACATAAGTAGATAATACTTCATTTTTGACTGCCTCCACATGGTGTGATATAATCCGTAGACGAAAGATCTGTCACTGCCAGGGAGTTCCGTGTTGGGGGTGATCCAGAATGAGACTTTCCTCAATAGGGGTGGTTGCCATTGCAACAGTTCTCACGTGCACAGGTGCTGCCCAGACGAGTGTCTCGATCAGGGAAGTAATAACAATGATGCCGTCGGGGATGGCAAAGGGACCGTGGGGTATCGACATTGACCAGGTTGACTACAAAGCATATGTGGCAGGTCTCGAGCAACCATATAAACTTGCAGTTATCGATGCCTCCACACATCAGGTCATTGCCAACATCGATCTCACCGGTCAGTTTCCCCATGCTGTTGCTGTCTATACTGACTTGAGAAGGGTCTATGTGACCAATACAGGTGGACCCAAGATATCGGTTGTTGATGCTGACCTGCTGCGGGAGATCGCAACAATTCCTGCATGTGCTACACCTATGGCGATCTGTGTCAATCCTTCGACTGGACTTCTCTATGTCGCCTGTGATGTTGACAACTGTGTTCAGGTCATAGATGCATCGTCCAACACTTCCGTTGATACCATTGGTGTTGGGGGACTGCCGTATAGTATCTGCGTGAATCCTGTAACCAACCTGATCTACACTGCAAATCTCAGTGAATGGACTGTGTCTGTGATTGACGGGGATAACAATCAGGTTGTCGCAACAATTCCGGTTGGATCCTATCCTCGTGGGATCTGTGTAAATCCCGTGACCAATCTCATCTATGTTGCCGAAAGAGATGCCGATTCAGTGGCAGTCATAGACGGTGCCACGAACGAGATTGTGGCGACAATTCCCGTTGGCAGCTCACCCCACAATATCTGTGTCGATAGTGCAAGAAATATGATCTATGTGGCCTGTGCCGGGAGTCAGAAGGTCTATGCCATCGATGGGGAAAATGACATCGCGGTTGACTCGGTCGCTGTCGGACCTGACCCTGTCGGTGGAATCGCCACCTGCCTGGGAGCAAATGAGATCTATGTCACCAGTTACGGTAGCAACGATGTCTCAGTGGTGGATGGTGAAGACCTCTCAATCGTCTCAACAGTGAGGCTTGCCTTCTATGCAAGGGAGGTCGCTGTCGATCAGCTAACGCACAGGTGGTACATCACCAACTCGCTTGGAAACAATGTAAGATGTTATCAAGCTGCGACCGGGGCGCTCATCTGGGATCAGGTAGCAGGATATAGCCCTGGCGAAATTCGAATCTGCAACTCTATATCGGGTGTCACCCTTGATCGTCTCTACGTGACTGTACCCGATACCAATTGGGTCATTGTCCTTGATCTGGCCACGGGTGATTTGCTCGATACGCTTGCTGTCGGGTCTTCTCCGCGGGGCCTATGCATAAATGAGTTCACTGATAGACTCTATGTTGCTAACAATGGTGAACACACGGTAAGCGTGTTCGAGACATCAACTGGCATACCCCTTGAAACGATTCCGTTCGCATGGCAACCACTTGATGTGGAAGTTAATCGGACAACTAACATGGTCTATGTTACCACCTGGATGGGAATGCTCTATGCCGTGGACGGCATGACCAATACCATCCTCGATTCACTCTGCCTTAGCGGTGCGTGGGAACCCAATCGTATTGCTGTAAATGAACAGACTAACAAGATCTATGTGACCGGACTTAACACCACAGAGATCTGGGTGATCGACGGTGAGGAATTCGTAGTTGTGGCTGATCTTGTCACCACAGACTATCCTGACCAGATAGCCGTCAATGAGCATATCGGCAGAACTTACGTTGCCACAGACAGGTATCTCACCGTCATTGAACCTGACAATTCAATCGGGGAAACTGTCTGGCTTGTAAAACTTCATGGTAAAGGTTGTGCCGTGGATGTTGACAGTGGGCTCATATATGTGGGCTGTCCAGATGACGAAGCAGTGATTGTGCTTTATGACGAATCGACAGCCTCTGTTATGAACCCGCATCAGGTTCGCTCACCGAGACTCGTAATCACGCCAAACCCCTTCACCAGCTCGACAACCATTGAATTCTCATCCAGGCTGTCTCGAGACACTTACCTTGCGATCTTCGATATCAAGGGTAGGCTGGTGAGGAAGCTTATGAGTGGCTCCACAGGCAACCGACTATCAGAT
>JALGWB010000328.1 GCA_025774405.1 bacterium | reverse complement strand
GACGTCATCAGAGTCACAGGTTTTTTGGAAGATATAACGGAGAAAAAGCTGGCTGAGAAAGCCCTTGTTGAATCGGAAGCGAGATTCAGGAGCCTTGCAGAGGATCTACCCAACATGGTCTTTATCGAATCCAACGGCAGGATTATCTACGCGAATCATAAGTTCGAGGAGATCTTAGAATGCAGACGTTCAGAGGATGCTTCCGTTAAGGCGAGTTTCGTTTCTTTTGTTGATAGTGAGTCGGTGGAACAGGTCGAGAATTACCTGAGTAGGCTCGCCAATGGCAGAAGTGCAGGCCCCCTGGAGTGCCGGCTACGAAGTTCCAGTGGCAGATCCTTTGAGGTGCTGCTGAGCTGTCGTCTCATAGAGTACAAAGGCAGCAAGGCGGTACTTGCTATTGCAACCGATATCACCGAGAGAAAGAGACTCGAGCGCGAGCTGAGGCGTCATAGCAGGAACCTTGAGAAACTTGTCGAAGCAAGGACTGCTCGCATTGAGGAGCTGGAGCGACAGCGTATCGAAAGTGAGAAGCTTGCTGCCACTGGTCGTATGGCTGCCCGCATCGCCCACGAGATAAACAATCCCCTGGGCGGTATCAAGAATGCATTCCTCCTGTTGAAGGATGCCATACCTGAGAGGCATCCGCATTACACATACGTCGGTATGATCGAAAAGGAGATAGATCGTATTGCTACGATTGTCAGGAGGATGTTCGATCTCTACAGGCAGGATCGCAGTGATCCAGTGGAGGTCGATGCAACTGAGATCGCCCGACATGTAGTGACCTTACTTGAGCCTGCTGCTCGCACATTTGGGATCAGCATCGAGGTTATCACCTCGGAAGGACCCTTGAAGGCACTGTTACCTCGTGGCTATCTTGATGAAGTGCTTTTCAATCTGATCCAGAATGCCCTTGAGGCATCAAGATTCGGGACCACTGTGAGGGTGAGCGTCGCTACAAGGGATGGGGATATAGTTGTCGAAGTGGCTGATGAGGGTGTCGGAATTCCGCCTGAGATTCAGGAGAAGATTTTCGAACCATTTTTCACAACCAAGGGTGAGGAGACAACCAGTGGACTTGGCCTGGGATTATCAGTGACGAGGGGAATGGTGGAGGCTATGGGTGGCAGAATAGGTTTTACTAGCCAACCAGGTGAGGGAACAGTCTTTACTGTCAGCATACCGACCAGGAATAAATCCGAGGAGGTGTAACATGGGTAGCCTTGGGCGTATTCTCGTAGCCGATGATGAAGAGACCTTCCTTCATTCGACAGGGGACCTTCTCCGCCGTGAGGGCTACACCTGTGATTGCGTCAAGGATTCCTCCGGTGCTCGAGCCAAGCTCCAGCAAGGTGACTACGATTTGCTGATTGCTGATATCAAAATGCCCGGCAATCCCGAGCTCGAGCTGGTGGAATATGTTCGAGATAGTGCCGAGGGGTTGCAGGTGATTCTGGTGACTGGCTATCCTTCAATGAAATCGGCAATAAAGTCGATTGACCTTCCTGTGGTCGCCTATCTGGTCAAGCCTATTGATTTCGAATTGCTTCTTTCCCATGTCAAGGTCTCGATGAACAGGTCGCAGATCTATCATGCAATGCGGGAAAGCAAGAGAAATCTGCTGGGTTGGCTCCAGCAACTTAATGATGTTACAGAACTTGCAACCCGGAATCCCGGAGACACCATGCTTGTTCCTGTCGATGCTTACGTCCAGCTTACACTGACAAACATTGTTATGGCCTTGTCCGGGTTAAGGAATGTTACCGAAGCCCTTACTCGGCTCGGAGGTGAACAGGCGGTTTGCCACCTTTTGAACTGCCCTAAGTCCGATAGCCTGATTGCCGCCCTCAAGGATGCTGTTGAGATTCTGAAAAAGTCAAAGAGCGCATTCAAATCGAAGGAGCTTGGTGAGCTCAGGCATCGTCTTGAAGCCCTGCTCGAAAGCGAAAAAAGCAACTAAAGGTGATTCCAAATATGACGATACAAAAACTGGAAAAGGCTTACGGGTAAGCGTAAGTCACCTTGACGGGCAGGCAGGATAGGTTCTGCAAGTCGAAGGTACAGTCAATGTGCTTGGATCAGGCATGTTGGCTGTGCCTTTTTTCATCAGATTCAAGAAGGTGGAGGTTCCTCAATTGGAGTTTGGAGAAGTTGCTCTGACGATGGGGCGCTTCCTTACGACAATTTCAACATCAGTACCCCCACACTCCATCAACAATCCGCTGCTCAGGAGCTTCACTTTGAGCGACACCACTGCCACCCTTTCATGCCTTCGACGACCTCCTGAAGGGTGGCGATTGCGACCAGTGACAAGAAGGAATCCCAACACCTGAGAATCACAGGGGAACCTCCGCCATACTTCCGATCGCTAGATTATCCCGGTGATTCAGCAGAGTGCTGCCTTCACCGAGCGTAGAAGTTCTATCAACTTGAAGGGCTTGGGAAGGAAGCGAAAACCCCGCTCAGCTATTCTGGGCCACTGGGATTTCCCGTTGGCATAGCCGCTGGTTAGCAGGATACGTAGGTCAGGCTTGACTGAAAGCATTTTTTCGACGAGATCGACTCCGCTGGCATCTGTCAAAACAACATCGCTTACTACGAGGTCAAGATCTTGCTTGACGTCGTCAAATATCCGAAGTGCCTCTTCTGAATTGGCAGCTT
>JALGWB010000327.1 GCA_025774405.1 bacterium | reverse complement strand
CGATCAATGGTGCTCCCCTCAGAGCCATTGACCTTATTGCATCTGCAACCTCGCCGGCACTCTTAAGGTCAAGATGGACCTCGCGCAAGGGCAGCTCCCTCTGATCGATGATGCGAATCCGATCTCTGAGCCACTCAACCGGCTTGACTGGAGGTTCTAGCATGCCTTACTCCCCCATCACCTGAACAATCACCCTGCGGCGCCGCGATCTATTGTCAAAGTCAACTATGACAATCTGCTGCCAGGTTCCCAGCATGAGATTTGAATTCTTAAACGGAATGGTCAGTGAGGTCTTGAGCAGCGATGAGCGTACATGTGAGAAGCCATTGCCGTCACCCCACCGTGCGTCGTGAGCATAAGTAACTCCAGTGGGAGCAAGCCTCTCGAAAGCCTCTTTGAGATCCTTGACCAATCCCGATTCGAACTCAACCGTTGTGACCCCAGCAGTCGAACCAGGCACAAAGACCGTTGCGAGCCCATCGCTTAGTCCTGACTCCCCTACCAGCCTGCTAACTCGCTCAGTGACATCAATAATATCTGCAAAGCCCTTGGTGGTCATCTGAAAATCATATGTCTTTACAGCCATCGCTAGTCACCTCCGCACAGATCATCAAGCCGTCTTATCAGATTAAGCAAGCGCACCATCGGAAGCCCGACAACGTTGAAATAGCAACCCTCGATTCTCTCAACAATGGCTGCACCATAACCCTGGATGCCATAGGAGCCAGCCTTATCAAGTGGCTCACCGGTTGCCACATAGGCGGATATCTCTGCAGGAGTCATCTGCCTTATCCTTACCACCGATCTCTCATATCCTTGGACACGCTTGCCGGTAGCAGCGTCAATGAGGGTCAACCCTGTATAGACTTCATGCACTCGGCCGCTCAGTAACTTGAGCATTGCCCTGGCCTCGGAGGTATCAGCCGGCTTACCGAGAATCTTACCGTCAAGTACAACAATTGTGTCAGCACCAACCACATAGCCTTCAGCGAACCGGGCTAAGACCGACTCAGCCTTCTTGGCCGAAAGGTCCAGAACATGTGCAACAGGGTCATCATCAGATGTTTTTTGCTCCTCAACTGTGGGGTGGGCAACAATGTGCGGTATTCTCACCAGACGCAGGAGATATCTCCTGCGCGGTGATGTTGAAGCAAGGATGAGCTTCCTGTTTGAAAAGGGGAAAGCCTTTGCCACCGGGCTCACCTTTCAACAATCAGGGTAACGGGTCCATCATTAGCGATCTCAACCAGCATGCGAGCTTGAAATCGACCTGTCTCAACATGGATGCCTTCATCCCGAAGTGCTTCTACGAAGATGTCATAAAGGTGCTGAGCAACATCGGGTGGAGCTGCCTCAGTGAAGCTCGGACGCCGACCTTTTCGACAATCACCCAGGAGCGTGAATTGCGAGACAACAAGCACAGACCCTCCTACGTCACTAAGAGATAGATTCATGAGACCATCTTTGTCTTCAAAGATCCTCATGCCAGCACACTTACGAGCCAGCCACCTTGCCGCCTCGTCATCGTCCTGATTGCTGACCCCGACAAGAATAACAAGCCCCCTTCCGATCTCTCCGACTACCTGATCGTCAACCCTTACACTAGCGCGCTTCACTCTCTGAACGACAGCCTTCAAAGTCAGCCTCCCAAACTGATTTCAACCCCAAACCGCAGGCTCTTCATTGTCAATTTGGGCTCGTTGCCGACCTTTGATATCCTGCCTTCGATGAAAGCGTTGAGCGGAGATGCTGGAAGTGCACTCCTTAGCCCGATGAGCCCGTGGTAACCTATCTCACTGCGTCCAAAACTCTGTTTGCAGCTGCCACCGCCGTACCGGAAGTAATTGTACGACAGGCCTCCACCCAGATAGCTCTTGACTATGCCGATTGATAGGAGGGTCACATTCGCTGAAGCATGGATGGCATAATTGGTAAAATCGACATTGTTGCAGCCTTCAGTACTGCTATGGACATAGTCAAATCCCAAACTGAGATCGAGAAACGGAACAATGTCCATCCAGCGCACATAGCCAAAGAGGTTTGTCGTCTTGGGCTTAGACGTGCAATCTTCACAGACAGACCCCTCATAAGCAACCCGCCCGTAGATAAGGGCTCCACTGGCATACGAGGATGCTGCCCAGACAATAACGATTACCACAGAGATTAACAACTTCTTCATTACCCACCTCCTATGACGCAATAATGGCGAGCATCCGCCCGCATTCAGGGCCGCTCGCCCGAAACGAAATCAATACTGACTTTTGGCATGATGTGCATGTCTTGTCAATTGAAATCTTTTGGGCATCCACACCTCTCATCATAAGCTCTTGAGCAACAATTGACTTAAGATCCAGATAGATGCTACCACCCCTTCGATAGCAATGTGCCTGGATGATCTCACTGCTGAACGCCTCAATGAGATCCTGACCGACCTGATAGCAACACGGTCCTATTGAGGCGCCTATCAAGAAGGTTGCTCGTTTGAGATCGCAGCCGGCCTCAACAAGTCTGTTCGTGAACTCTCGAATGATACCTGACGCTATTCCACGCCAGCCACAGTGTGCAATGCCTGCAACCTGCCGCTCAGGGTCATAGGCGAAGAGCGGTATGCAGTCTGCAACAGTCACACCAACTGCAATGCCATGCCGGCATGTTACGAGACCATCG
>JALGWB010000021.1 GCA_025774405.1 bacterium | reverse complement strand
GCCGAAGCAAGGCTTATCCGTGCCTGGAGGAGATTGGGATCGTGTCGGATTGCCCGTTTGAACGAGTCGATTCCATCCTCAATCTTGCCAGTCTCTGCCAATACTTCGCCAGCTGCCAGCTAGGCCAGTGCATATGTCGAATCAAGCATGGCCGCTTTCCTGAATTGATCGAGAGCCTCCCTGTACCTTTTGCTTAGAGCCAGGGCTTTTCCAAGATTGTAGTGGGCTTCGATCAATGTGTCATTGACAGCTACCGCCCTTTCGAAATACTCAACGGCGCGTTCGTACTGACCAATAGACGAAAGCACTGCTCCAAGGCTGTTTAGAGCCTCGTAGTTGCCTGGCTCAACCTTGACTGCCTTCTCAAATTCCCGGGCAGCTTCAACAAGATGACCAGATGCCAGATATTCATTGCCACGCTTCATGTAGTAGTCCGCATCCTTCCCACATCCGACCAACAAAAGCACCAGAGCGATTGACAAAAGGCGAATAGTCATTCTTTCTCCCCACTGATTCGCTTGACCGGCTCTTTCTGGCCCTTGAGTACCCGACGTACCCTGAAGTGATCATAGGTTATGAAAACAGCTACTGCAATCACCACAAAGGCATTCAGCGCAAGAATCACGGTAAGCACCCACCAGTACCATTTCATTGCTCAGACCTCATGCCCCAAAAGCATCTTTGATGTGATCTATCCTATACTCATTGCCATCACTGACGACGATAGTAATTACATCAAACCGTGACTGCCTGTCCCACATGTCCGTCTGTTCAAGATAGGCTGTTGCTGCCCTTACAATACCAGCTTGCTTTCTATGGTCAACGGCTTCGGCTGGTGTGCCAAATTCGGATGACTTCCTACCTTTGACTTCAACGAACACGACAGTATCCCCATCGAGAGCAACGATGTCGAGTTCTTTGCGCAGAAAAACCAGATTCCGACCGATGACCTGATACCCCTTGGCTGCGAGATAGGCACAAGCGACATCTTCAAATAAGCTTCCCTGGGCTCTTGCGTTGCTCAAGTTCTCCCCTCAAGTATGCGACAAACCGGCTCGAATGAATAACGATGAATGCGCGAGGGTCCGTATCTTCTCAGGGCTTCAATATGCTCCCTCGTGCCGTAGCCCTTGTTGGACTTGAAATTGTAACGTGGATAGACCTGGTCCATCGATTCCATAAGCCTATCACGAACAACCTTTGCAATGATTGAAGCGGCGGCAATCGACTGGCAAATCGCATCTCCCTTGATCACGCCTATAACCGGAGTCTGGACTTCAGGCAAGCTATCACCGTCAACCAGGACACAATCGAATGTCACTCGCAGGGATTGGATTGCCTGCCTCATCGCCAGGCGAGTTGCCTGCAGGATGTTTATGCAATCGATTGTCGATGGCGAAACGATACCTATACCGATATCGACTGCACTTGCGCTCAGTGCCTGAGCCAGTATCAGTCTCTGCTCATAGTTCAGTTTCTTAGAATCCGCTATGCCTCGAGGTACATCCTTGGCCAGGACAATAGCAGCAGCAACAACAGGACCGGCCAGAGGTCCCCTGCCTGCCTCATCGACACCGACTATGCGACCAAAGCCAGCCCGTCGTAACGCTGCCTCGATATCGATCCAGATAGGACTGCTTCGATCATCGAGACTTGACCTGAGCTGCCTTTCCCTTACGCTGCCTGAGATAGAATAGCTTCGCACGTCTGGTTTTACCTCGTCTCACTACTTCGACCTTGGCAATTGAAGGCGCATGATAGGGGAAGATACGTTCGACACCCAGGCCACCGCTTATCTTGCGAACAGTGAAGGTCTTTCCCGTTCCCTTGCCCCTTATCTGGATGACGGTTCCTTCAAACACCTGGATGCGTTCCTTTTGCCCTTCGACCACTCTGACGTGCACCCTGATGGTATCACCAGGCTTAAACTCCGGGAATTTGTTCTTGCCATACACCTTTTCAATTACATCGATCATGTCCATAGCTGTTTCCCCCAATCCTTTTGTCAGTTAGAACTCAGTTCAGCTCTTATCTCATCAAGCAGCCGCCTATCCTCTTCTGTAAGATTAGCCTGGCGAAGCAAATCCGGTCTCCTAAGAAGTGTTTTCCTCAACGAATCCCGCCGTCGCCACTGACGTATGGCCTCATGGTTACCGCTTAGAAGGACTTCGGGAACCTGATAGCCTCGAAAATTGCGAGGGCGGGTATAATGCCCACACTCAAGCAAACCATCATAGAAGGAGTCGGTCTCGGCTGAGGTCAAATCACCCAATGCTCCGGGCAGAAGCCTGGTTACAGCATCAACAATGACCATTGCAACAAGCTCCCCACCTGAGATAACAAAGTCACCAAGCGATATTTCATCATTTGCCAGATGCAGTCTTACCCTCTCATCAATGCCCTTGTAGTGCCCGCATATCAAGATGATCTGCTGCTTCTGGCTGAGCTCCTTTGCCACCTCCTGGTTGAGGATACGTCCCTGTGGGGATAACAACACCACGGGCACATCTGAAGCACTCTGTTCTCGAAGCAGTGACTCGACAGCCAGGAAGATAGGTTCTGGCTTAAGAATCATGCCAGAGCCACCACCGAAAGGATAGTCATCAGCTGTGCGATGCCGGTCCGAGGTAAAGTCACGTATGTCGATGATATCTATCTCAACGATGCCATTGTCTCTTGCTGATTTCACAATGCTTTCCTCAAAAACACTCCTGAACATGCTCGGAAAAAGTGTCAAAATGTGAAATCTCATCAGATCAATCCACCAGACCTTCAATCTCTTCAATCAAAATCTGCTTGTTTTCGACATCGACCCTCTTGACTATGCTTTTGACTGCCGGTATCAGAGCCTCACCTCTGGATGTCTCCACAACGTACACATCACTTGCTGGCATCTCAAGCACATCGACAACCCTGCCAATCAACCGCCCATCCTTGCCGAAAACCTTGCATCCAATAATCTCGAAGGTGTAGAACAAACCGACGGGCAAAGGCATCACATCAGCCAGCCTGACCCCAAGGCTGGCTCCTCGAAGTCGCTGAGCGGCTTCCCTATCATCTATCCCGGCTATCTTGACCAGAGCAAGCCTACCCTTCCAGCGTACTCCCTCAACCACCACCTCGGACAAACCGGACTGGGTTTGCAGAATTATCCTGGTAAGGTTCTCGAACCGACCTGGAGCCTGGGAGACAGGCTCGACACAAACCTCTCCCTTTATCCCGTGGGCACGCCTTACGATACCTATCAGAACAAAGTCTGGGTCCTCACTCACTCGAGAATCTCCAGCACAGCTCGCTTTCCAGCTTTTGTAGCGGCAGCGTTGAGTAGAGTTCTGATCGAGCGGGCTGTTCTACCACGCTTACCTATGACTTTACCAAGATCACCGGGTCCAACCCGAAGTTCGTAAACCGTTGTTTTTTCTCCCTCAACCTCTCTAACCTGAACCATATCAGGATTGTCCACAAGAGCCTTTGCTATGTATTCGATCAGGTCTTTCATTCCTAAATCCCCCCTCGCACTCCAGCGCTGCGCTCAGACCCCGCTCTGACAATCCGCTTCGTTCTGGCATCCCCATGGGGTAAGCTGCTACTGGTTTTCCTGTTCTTCTTGGGTCGCTTCCACCTCCTCCGGCTTGACTTCTGACTCATCCTTGACTTCTGACTTATCTTTGAGAGACCGCGCGGCTTCCCAGCGAGCAAGCACACCCGCCTTTTTAAGAAGACTGCGGGCTCCTTCCGATATCTGAGCACCCTTTGAGAGCCAATCAAAGATCTTGGCTTCATCAACTTTGATCTCAAAAGGCTTCACAACAGGATTGTAGTATCCCACCTGATCGAGAAATGCTCCATCGCGTTTGTTCCTCGAATCAGCAACGACAAAACGGTAGAAAGGTCGACGTTTTGAGCCCATCCTCATAAGCCTGATTCTAACTGGCATCAACTCACCTCCGAACCTGAGCACATCTAGCCGGTTAACATGGATCTTAACATGCCACCCAGCTTTCCCTTCTTCATCTGCTTGATAAGTTTCCTGACCTGCTGAAAGTCCTTTAGCAATCTGTTAACGTCCTGAACTCTCGTACCACTACCGGCAGCTATGCGACGTCTCCGACTCCCGTCTATGATGTCTGGATTGATTCTCTCCTCCCTGGTCATAGAGTTTATAATAGCTTCTACACGCCCGACAGCCTTTTCGTCAACATCAATTCCCCTGAGTTTGGAAAGCCCGGGAATCATTCCAATAATATCCTCAAGTGGACCCATCCGCTTTATCTGCTTTATCTGAACAAGAAAATCTTCAAGTGTGAAGGTTTCCTTGAGTAGCTTTTTCTGAAGTCGCTCGGCTTCCTTCGCATCAATCGCTGCCTCAGCCTTCTCAACAAGCGTTAATACATCACCCATTCCCAGAATGCGCGATGCCATCCTCTCGGGATGAAATACTTCAAGCGCATCTAATTTCTCTCCAACACCAATATAGCGAATCGGTGCTCCTGAAACAGCTTTTATCGAAAGGGCTGCTCCACCTCTCTCGTCACCATCCATCTTGGTCAGAATGACGCCATCGATGCCGAGCGTCTCACTGAACTTACTTGCAACACTCACAGCATCCTGACCCGTCATACCATCTGCTACAAGTATGGTCTCATGGGGCTTGATCCGTAGCTTTATCTGTCGAACCTCGTCCATCATGGCATCGTCGATGTGGAGCCGACCTGCGGTATCGACAATGGCATAGTCGAAGAGCCGCTGGCGGGCAACTTCAAGCCCACGATCGACAATCTCGACCACTTTGTCACTGTCTTTCTCATAATAGATCTCAACTGGCACTGCCTGAGCGAGGGTTTCGAGTTGCTCAACGGCAGCAGGACGATAGATATCTGCGGCGATGAGAATCCCTTTCTTACCTTTGTTCCTAAATCGCCTTGCCAGTTTGGCAGCAACTGTTGTCTTACCTGAACCCTGAAGTCCAGCAAGCAATATGACTGTTGGAGGTTCCGCCGCAAATGGAATCTCGTTTGCCCCCTCACCCATGAGGGCTCGCAATTCATCAAAGACAATCCTCACGAAGTGCTGCCCAGGGGTTATGCTTCTCAGCACTTCCTTACCGAGAGCTTTTACTTTAACTGCTTCAGTGAACTGCTTGACAACCTTATAGTTAACATCAGCCTCAAGTAGTGCCAGCCGCACATCTTTGAGCGCTTCAGATATGTTCTGCTCTGTTATCTTGCCATGACCCCGGATGCGCTTCAGCACACCCTCGAGTTTCTCAGTTAGCTCGGAGAACATGATCAACCCCGGATACAGATAAAATCAAAGCCACCACCTGTGGTGGGTTCCTTAGGGACTCTGTCTCGAGCAGTTATCTTAACACCCCCGACACCCTTACGCAAGAGGAAAAGCCTGGGGATCGTCTCGCCTGGCAAGCCCTTCGAGGCCCGCCTTCTTGATAGCTTCGAATGAGGAAACGGGGTTCTCGCTCTTAAAGATGGCTGCACCACTGACCAGGATGTCGGCACCCGCCCACGCAGCAATGGCAGCAGTGTCACGATTCACACCGCCGTCGTCCTCTACGAGGAATCTGCTTCCAAGGGCCTGCCTTCTCTCATGAAGCAACCTTATCTTGGGTATTACGTCGTGGATGAAGCTCTGACCACCAAAACCCGGATTGACAGTCATCATGACAACCAGATCCGCCATCTCGAGAGCAGCGTCGGCCGCCTCAAGGCCGGTACCGGGATTAATAGCAATCCCAACCTTTGCACCGAGCTTGCTTCCTTGCTCAAGCAGACTCCGAATCTCGTCAATGGCTTCGACATGAAATGTCACATACGTTGAGCCAGCCTCGATGAACCTCGCAAAATACTTTCCAGGGTCAGAGATCATCAGATGAACATCAAGATCAACTCGGGCAATTCGCCTGATCGCATTGACAATCATGGGTCCGAAGGTGATATTCGGAACGAAATGACCATCCATAACATCGACGTGAAGTAGATCTGCACCGGCATCTTCGACCATCTCAATCTCTTCCCGAAGACGGGCGAAGTCAGCCGAAAGTAGTGACGGCGCAACTATTATGGTGTTCATAGATTCGGATTCTCCATCTCAGCTGATATTACCAGATCGATAGTATCCCCTCGTGATACAATTGAGCCAGCGACTGGCTCATGCATGAGTATGCGTGATCTCAAGGGATTGAATTCCCTATCGAGACTTGATTCCCTGACAAGCAGCCCAAGCCGCTCAAGCTTCATCTTTGTTGAAAGATAGAGCTCACCCCGCAGGTCCGGCAGAATCACTCGTGCCACGGGCAAGCCAGCATTGACCAGGAGATTGATGCGGCTCCCCTTGAGAGCTCTCGTGCCTGGTTGGGGCTCAGCTGATATCACCTCGCCTGGATAACCTTTGAGCTGGCTTGCATATGCTATCTGACCAACCACCAACCCCGCTCTCTCGATCATTATCATCGCCCCACGGATAGGTCTGCCAATGCAATAAGGCACATCGACGAACTGGGCACCTTTGCTCATCGTTAGAAGAATGGTTCTACCCTGCTTGACGACATGCCCTGCCACAGGGTGTTGATCACAGATAGTGCTTTCCGGAAATTCGACACTGTAGCGCTCACCGTCAATTTCATAGCGGAGCCCCGCCTGCTCGAGCACGGCAGTTGCGCGATCCTGAAGCATGCCACGAACATCCGGTACGGCAACTTGGCGTCCACCAATGACGATAGTCATCACAAGATTCAGCACCAGAGCAATTCCTACGGTCGTTCCAACTGCTATGGCAAGATAGATGAGTACACGCCGCATCCTCTAGCACCGCTCCAATCTTGCAGCAAACATGCCGTCAACGCCGTGAACATGAGGTAGCGTCAGCATCATACCATATTTATAGACGACATCAGCAGGCACAAGTGGACTTATGTCGCTCAACCGCACATCCTTTCTCCGCTTTATAACCGTTTCGACAACGCCCTCATTCTCCTCCGGCTCAATGCTGCAGGTACTGTATACCACGAAACCTCCCCTGCCAGCAACATCGATTGCATGAGTCAGTATCTCCACCTGCAATGCGGCCATTCGCTGGATGTCCGCTTCCCGCTTGCTCCATCTCAAATCCCACCGGCGTGCGAGCACACCCAGTCCCGTACACGGCGCATCGACCAGAACGAAATCACAGTTGTGAAATCCGGGTTGTCTTGCATCACCGATGGCAAACATCATGCCATCGTGCCCAAGCCGTTCAGCATTCATCCTCACCCTGAGCAATCTGCTGAATGATACATCAGCTGCAACAACGGTAGCTCTGCCCCGTACAATCTCATAGAGATGGGTGACCTTGCCTCCAGGTGCACTGCAGAGATCAATGATCCGACTGCCTGGCCGGGGCGATACAATCCTACCGGCAAGAGTCGAGGCTGCATCCTGGACCTGAAACAGCCCCTCTCGATAGGATCGGGCACTTTCAATTGGTGTGAGCCCACGCACGTAGAGGTGGGGTAAGCCTGCAAATCCCTGAGACACAACCTCTGCACCATCCTCGATGAGAATTTTTCTAAGATCCTCAAGCGAAGCCCGAAGAAGGTTCGCCCTCAGGCCAATGTCAGGAATTCGATTGTTTGCCTCGACAATCTTTATGGTTTCCTCGATCGAATAGCGCCGGAGATAGCGGCGGATGAGCCATGGCGGATGCGACCACACGGTTGAGATATGACGAACGGGATCCTTTTCCAGGTCGGGAAAGGTAAGATTCTGACGGTCCCTGAGGAAACGCCTCAGGATCGCATTCACATAGTTGGCTTCAAACCTGTCTCCATACTTCTTGACAAGCTCTACTCCCTCGCTTGTGGCACTATAATCCGGTACTTTGTCAAGAAACATCAATTGGTAAAGCGAAATCCTTAAGGCATTCAGTGCTAATGGGGATACGGCCCGACCCTTGCGGGAAAGTGTTCTTATGACGTAATCCAGCCTTCTTCTCCATTTGATTGTACCACTAACCAGGTGGGTTGCAAGAGCCCTTTCCCTTCGTTCGGGATCGAAATCCTCGAGATAACGTTCGAGCAGCTCGTCGGGTTTGGCCCTGCCTGGATACTCGATTAAGACCCGGA
This sequence comes from bacterium, assembly GCA_025774405.1. Classification (GTDB taxonomy): domain Bacteria; phylum Arandabacterota; class Arandabacteria; order Arandabacterales; family Arandabacteraceae; genus JALGWB01. The sequence goes on along the minus strand of JALGWB010000021.1, from coordinate 5,533 downwards.
GTGCGATTTCACGTGCTGAGATATTTCCCACTGCTTCTCCCTCTCACCAGATCTAGCCTCTCCCGCTGCACTCTGGGTGACAGGCTTCGGCTGGGCCTTGAGGAAAAAAGAGATGGCCGCTTCGACCAATGCCAAATCGACTTTCGTATCACGGCATGGACCGAAGGGGCGCTCATTCAGGATGCCAATCACAGGTATTGGGTAGCTATCCTGGATTCCGCTCGTCAGATCTCGCTCGCAAGCCACTGCAACGATTGCCTTTGGTCTTGTCTCAACAATCACACGCCTGGCAAGCGTACCGCCTGTTGCAATCGACATTTTCACGCCGTAGCGGCTGCACATGTCGATGAGGTCAGCTATTTCACAGCCACCACAGTGGCGACAGTTTCGCACTTCAGATGTGACTCGGTGGGGGCACTGGAAACTCTGGAGACAGTGCGGCAGAAGAAGCAGCAGTCTGTCACCCGGGATCAGCCCGACCGACGATCTAACAAGCGAGTTGTTCATCTCGATGAACGATGCTCTGATCCGATCCTGAGGTATCCTCAGAAGTTTGCCAATGACAGTAGCAAGTGGGAAAAGAATTCGCACGGTTATCTTCTTTGCTGAAATCAGATCTTTCTCGAGATAGGCACTGAGAACGATGAGGCTGAAAAGGGCAACGATCGCCAGGTAAATAGTGATGAAGGCCATACCAACAACCACGGGCAGCTGAATCTGAAGCTGACCGAGTCTCGGTGTTATGAGATACCAGCACCCGAGAAGTACAATACCCAGGAAGACCACACCGAGAAAGGAAAGCAGGATGAAGAGATTTTTTCCCTTAAGTATCTCTTTTTCCATTTTCAATCTTATCTCCAACCTTGAGACGATGGCCGCGAGCGAATTCATTGCCAGGCAGGGCTCTCTTACCAGGTGCCTGCAGCTGCCGTAGCCAGATAGAACCCTCAGAGCAGCTCACGAGGATACCGTTTGAGTTGATCTCCCATATCTCACCAGGATTGCCTGAGACATCAGGCCCGAGTGATGTTCTCAATATCTTTACTGCTTTGTCACCTATTCGGGCGACCGCCCCCGGCCAGGGAGTCACGCCACGGATGAGGTTATGCAATCGAGATGCAGTTGTACCCCATGTTACCAGGCCATCCTCCTTACTCAACCTGGGTGCATAGCTGGCGAGAGTCTCGTCTTGCTTGTGACGGATCGCCTTCCCTTCAGCAATCAGATCGCAAGTTTCAGCCAGCACCTGAGCACCAAGATCGGTCAGTCTTGCAAGCAGCTCACCAGCAGTCTCGTCCTCGCCGATGGAAATCTCTCTCCAGAGAATCATGTCACCTGTGTCTATCCCCTCATCCATAAAGATCGTTGTAACACCTGTTGTTGTCTCACCGTTTATTATTGCCCAATTTACAGGTGCGATGCCCCTATACTTCGGAAGCAGTGAAGCATGGAGGTTGACACAGCCCAGCCTGGGGATACTGAGGCTTCTACGACGGAATATCTTGCCATAAGCAACAACTACGATGAGATCGGGTTCAAGCATCTGCAGCCTGTCAAGCACCGAGCGGGTATTGAACTTCTCAGGCTGGATGACGTCAAGCCCATGCCGCAGAGCCACTTCCTTTACAGGTGGAGGCTTAAGGTTTAGCCCACGACCTGCAGGCCGATCAGGTTGGGTAACTACTGCAACCACTTCATGCTCGCTTGTAAGCAATTTTTCAAGACTGGGAACAGCAAAGCCAGGACTGCCACAGAAAATTATCCTCATCGTGTAGAACTCATTTTTCCCTCTGCACGCTTCTTGAGCTCCTTAAGCTTCCTACGCAAGAGTCCACGTTTTACGATGCTCAATCTATCGATGAAGAGGATGCCATCGAGATGGTCTATTTCATGAGCGAAGGCTCTCGCCATAAGCCCACTTGCCTCAATGGTTATGCTTTCACCAGCGATATCAAGCCCTTTGACGACGACACTCTGTGGCCTCTTGACAGAAGCGTAGATGCCTGGAATACTGAGGCATCCTTCCTCGGAGATGTCTTCCCCGCAAGCTGATATAATCTCAGGATTTACCACTACATGATGCTTGCGTTCATCATCCTGTGTTTCGACAACCACAATGACACGCCATGTGGCGCCGATTTGTGGAGCAGCCAGGCCGAGTCCCTGAGCATAATCTACTGTGGCAACGAGCTTGGCGGCAAGAGTTCTGACGTCATCATTGATTGCATCGACCGGCAAACAACGTACACGGAGCACAGGATCTCCGTACAGTCGGATTTCTTCAGGTTTCATTGCTTAATCCCTTGAAACAATATGAGACACTGCTGATTTTGCAAGCTCAACCTTGACGTTTTCAGCAATCTTGACCACCACAACATCATCCTTAACTCCCACAACAGTGCCATAGATGCCACCCGAGGTAAGCACCCTGTCACCCTTCCTGAGTGACTCCAGCATCTTTTGATGCTCCTTCTGCCTCTTCTGCTGTGGGCGGATGAGCAGAAAGTAGAAAATGACGAATATCAGAATGATAGGCCAAAGCCCTATCAATCCTCCTCCGCCCGCCTGCCCTTGCCCCTGCTGATCACACTGGGCCAGGACAACACCAATTGATCCAACCAGGCTTGACAATAGCCACATCTGGTCACCTCCAGTCTAATCCTGTTCCGAAGAAACTTTGGAAAGAAAGCCTTTTCGCCATTCACTGAATCTGTCTTCGACAATAGCTTGACGCATCTGCACCATCAGTTTCTGAAAGAAGGTTACATTGTGCAATGTTGCAAGATAGGGTGCAAGCAGTTCCCCTGCATTGAAGAGATGCCTCAGATAAGCCCTTGAAAAATGCTTGCAGGTATAACAGTCACATTCAGGGTCAACAGGGCGGAAGTCCTCAGCATAAGCGGCATTCTTGACGACCAGCTTACCCCTTGAAGTAAAAAGTGAACCGTTGCGGGCATTCCTTGTCGGCATCACACAGTCAAACATGTCGATACCCCTGGCAACACTTTCAACAATATCCTCCGGGAAGCCAACGCCCATAAGATACCTGGGCTGTTCCCATGGCAAGGCATCTGATGTCGCAGTCAGCATCTCGAACATAGCACTCTTGGGCTCACCAACTGAAAGTCCCCCGATCGCATAGCCATCAAAACCTATCTGCTTGAGCTCCTCGGCACACCTGCGCCTCAATGTCTCGTAAGTGCTACCCTGAACAATTCCAAAGATAGCCTGTTGCTTCCCCAGGCCAAGCTCGTCAAAGCGTCTTCTTGAGCGCTCTGCCCACTCGATCGTAAGCTCAGCCGATTTCCTTGCCCGTTCAAAGGATAAGGGATAACCAGTGCACTCATCAAGTACCATAATTATATCAGCGCCAATTTCACCCTGGATCTCAATTACCTGCTCGGGTGAAAGGAAGTGAAGCGAACCATCAAGATGCGATCTGAAGGTGACACCTTCACGCTCTATCTTGGTGAGGTCTGCCATGCTGAATATCTGGAATCCACCACTGTCGGTCAGCGTGAGTCCGTCCCAGCTCATGAATTTCGCAATGCCGCCAGCTTTGGCAATAATGTCAGTACCCGGTCTCAGGTAGAGATGATAGGTGTTGGCAAGCACAATCTGTACACCCGCTTGCTTGAGGTCTTTTGGTGACAATGCCTTGACCGTACCCTGCGTACCAACGGTCATGAAGACAGGTGTGTAGGCAGTGAATCCCCGATTGCGGATTATGCCCGCCCGAGCTCCTGTCCTGGCATCGATATGTATGATTTCAAACTCCAATGTGCCAGCTCCTACACTATCAACATTGAATCCCCGTAGCTATAAAACCTGTAGCGCCTGGCAACAGCCTCCTGGTAGGCTTTCATTACGAGTTCCCGACCGGCAAAGGCACAGACAAGCATGAGCAAGGTAGAACGTGGAAGATGAAAATTGGTAATCAATGCATCGACGATCTTGAAATCACAAGGTGGTAAAATGAACTTGTGAGTCCAGCCCCTCCTGGGTTCGATGAACTTCCCACTTGCAGCTTCACCGGCTGTCTCAAGAGCTCTTACCGACGTCGTTCCCACTGCAATCACTCGCTTCCCATGGCTTCTTGCATTCGCTATCTTGTTGCAACAGGCTTCCGAGATCTCAAAGTACTCGGGATCAAGCCTATGGAGCCGTGGATCAGACTCTCTTACGGGTACGAAAGTGCCCGGACCAACATGCAAAGTAAGATAAGCAATTGCGATTCCCTTGCCCAGAAGTTTTCGGAGAAGATCCTCTGAGAAGTGGAGTCCGGCAGTAGGTGCAGCGACAGAACCAGTCGAGCGAGCGAAAACAGTCTGATATCTCTCAACATCGATCTCGCACGGCTGGCGTTTGATATACGGTGGCAGTGGCACCTCACCAACATCGTCCATCAACTTCAAAACATCTGCTTTCCCGAGGTCAATAAGCCGCCTCGAACCCTCGAGCCGCTCAACGACGCGGCACATGTATCGATCCCCAATCGTAACCTCCGTGCCAGGATGAAGCCGCCGTGATGGTGAAACAAGAGCTTCCCAGACACTCCCATGATGCGGTCGAAGAAGCAAGATCTCTACCCTGCCACCTGTGGCTCGCTTATGACCACGAAGACGTGCCTTCATGACCTTGGTGTCATTGGCAACCAGCAGGTCACCAGCATCCAGGTAATCACCGACATTACTGAACGTGGTATGCTCAATCGTACCTTTTTGCCTGTCAAGAACCAATAAACGCGAGTCTTCTCTACGATCCGCAGGATAGTAGGCTATGAGGTCTTCAGGCAAATGATACTCGAAGTCTTCGGTTCTTAAGCTCATTTCATCCAGATTCAACGCCGGAAAACCAGGTTGATGACTATTGTGAGGACCAGACTGATGAGTATGCTCGTCATCAAAGGGAAATATATTCTCACCGAGCCTTTTTGATAAAAGATGTCACCCGGCAATCTCCCGAGATATGGAATATGTTTAGAGAAGGTAAGCAAAAGCCCAACCAACACGATAAAGAGTCCGAGGAATATCAAGAATCTACCGAGAAACCCAGCACCCATACCTTAGAAAAGTTTTGCTTGATCGTTACTGGTTCCCACCCCAAAGTGACGAGTTGCCAGTCGAGTTGCCTCTCTGCCTCTTGGTGTTCTCTCAAGAAAGCCCTCCTGGACCAGGTACGGTTCGTAAACCTCCTCAATCGTCTCCGCCTCTTCGCCAACAGCGGTAGCAAGGGTGTTTATGCCAACAGGACCACCACCGAATTTTTCTATTATGGTGGTGATGATGCGCTTGTCCATCTCATCAAGTCCACGCTCGTCAACCTCAAGCGCATCAAGACCCATTCGGGCAATCTCTTTCGTAATCTTACCCTGGCCTTTGACCTGTGCAAAATCCCTGATGCGCCTCAGGAGGCGATTGGCTACACGCGGTGTACAACGTGAACGCCTGGCGATCTCAAGTGCACCTTCTTCATCGATCTCGACACCCAGGATCTTTGCTGAACGTTCAACTATCAACTTAAGCTCCTCAGG
>JALGWB010000020.1 GCA_025774405.1 bacterium | reverse complement strand
ATTTCCTCAATGAGGCACTTGTTCGTGGTCGCAATCACACGCACGTCAACCTTTCTTGTCTCATGCGCACCTATCCTTTCAAATTCCTTCTCCTGCAGTACTCTGAGAACCTTCGCCTGAGTCTGGATCCCAATCTCCCCGATCTCATCGAGCAAGATCGTGCCTCCATCGGCGAGCTCAAACTTCCCTCTACGAGTGCGAAGGGCTCCTGTGAAAGCTCCCCTTTCGTGTCCGAAAAGCTCACTCTCAATCAGTCCATCTGGTAGGGCTGCGCAGTTGAGGCGAATGAATGGCTTGTCGGCTCGCTTGCTGAGACGCTGGATCTCCCTGGCTACAAGTTCCTTACCAGTGCCTGTTTCTCCTGTAATCAGCACAGTAGATGAAGTGGGAGCGACTATCTGAACCATCTCGAGCACTTCGAGTATCTTCGGGCTTGAGCCGACGATTTGCACGGGGGCATCACTCCGTGGCGACCTTTCGATCGTCTGGTGAAGCGCCCTGTCAACGAGCGATTCAATTTGGCTAGCATCGAAGGGTTTGATTATGTAATCGAAAGCTCCAAGCTTCATAGCCTCAACAGCACCATCTATGGTCCCATAGGCTGTCATCATGATGAGGGGCGTGGATGGATGCTGACCCATGAGCGCCTTCAGTATCTCAATCCCATCACAGTCAGGGAGTCTCCGATCAGCCAGGACAACATCGTATTTGTGATTGCCAACCATCCTGATAGCGGATTTTCCGTCAAAGGCCTGGTCAACCTCGTAGCCCTTGCGAGAGAAGAACTCCTTTAGGAAGTCATTCAGCAGGCGCTCGTCATCGGCTACCAAGATCCTCTTGGCTCGAGATCGCTCCGTCATATCAACTCCCTCCGTTCAGATTCAGCTCATGTCATCTTCTGGGTATAAGTATGATGAATTTGCTGCCACCGGCTTCAGGCCGGACATACCGCACCTCGCCACCATGTAGGGTCGCAGCTCGCTGTACAGTTGAGAGACCCAACCCCATGCCACCACTCTTTGTTGTAAAGAAAGGTGTGAATATGTCAGCGATGATCTCATCTGGAATACCGGGTCCGGTATCAGTAATCTCGATGCGGATGTAGTCACGCAGGGATCTATCGCTATGTCCATGTCCTGCCTTTGGTCTATAACTCTGGGTGGTAATGTGGACTGAAATCCTGCCCCGATTCCCAACTGCATCAAGTGAATTTCTCAAAAGGTTGACCAATGCCTGTCTTATTCGACCACGATCAATCCTGCACCAGAGGGAGACTTCTGAACACACGATCTCGAAAGTGACCTCCTTGCCCTCACCACGCGCCGCCATATCGAACATCTCGACGATGTGTCTAAGCTCCTCAACAAGGTCGGTGTGCTCGAGTCTTAAGGTTATGTCCTGACCCGCTTCAAGCAGATCTGTAACTATTCTCTCGAGCATTGCGATGCCCTCTCCAATTCGCTTTATCAACTTCATCGCATCGGGGTTGCTCCTAAGATCCCGTTCAAGAAGATCTGCAAAGCCCTTGATCCCACCAAGCGGATTTCTAATTTCGTGAGCGATCGTGGCTGCGATCTCCCCCATTGTTGCAAGCTTCCTGACCCTTTCAAGCTCCGCTTCAAGCAGCTTCACTCGCCTTAGATCACTGAGAACTTCAATTGCCCCAGCTATGGATCCATCTGAGTCAACAATCAGCGAGGTACTGAAGGCTACCGGAATTTCCTCATCTTCAGCTGTAATGATCGATTTCTCCTGTTGATCAATTGGATGACCCGTTGCCAGGGTGTAGAGCGGAGTGAGGCACTGAGTAACATTTCTCCCCACTGTTTTTGAATAGTGCTCCCCAGTAACCTGATCGCAGGCGTAGCCGGTCAGAGCCTCTGCGGCTCTGTTGATGACAGCGATCCTCCCTCTTGGATCAACAGCGATAACACCGCATGGGATAGAACTCAGGATGTTTTCGAGGAATACTGATGTTTCTGCATATCTGCGAAGTGCAGCTGAAAGTCTTCGATTCGTGACCTCAAGATCGCTATTTATGTCCTGAACGGAAACCTGTAGCTTGGTGCATGCACCACGCAGTGCATCAATTGCCTCCTTAAGATTGATCACTGGTGAATCCGCGGGTGATTTTACTTCGACAGTTCTCTCCATCTGCTCAGTCATCTGCGGCATGGTCTATTTCGTCCCTCCTGAAATTGGAATCCCTTTTGAACAAAGCAGGCGCTCCAGTTCTGACTCGGTATCTATCAGTCTCTGAAAACTCATCATCAGATCGCCGAAGCTGATCTTGATATCCTCGGGAATCGGTATTTGGATCTGCCCGGTTTGGTCAACATTGAGTTCGGACTTAATGCCGATGCAGACGTGCTTGAGCGTATCCACTCGCTCTTTCTTCCGTTGAAGCAACAGGATGACCTCATCTATGGATACACCCCTGTCGAGTTGAGCTTCGAGGTCACAGGATAGCCTCAACAGATCGTTAACCAGTTCACGAGCTGCTTCCAGCATAAGCCTTATGTCGTTAGCCGAACCCACCTCTTCTCCTCGCCGAGTTTGGACTCCGTCCTATCAACTCCAGAAAGCCCGCTACTGTCCTGTGGAAGTTTTTGCCGCTGTGTTTGATATTGCTCGGCCGCCGGCAATTTTTGCCGCATATGGTCATCCGGTTCACAATCCCTCGACTTTTGCTCTGTTTTGACAGTTCTTGACCTATATGCGACATTCATCACATTGAGCTCAATCGACAGCTTTTTGCACGAAGTTTAGCTTTTTTGGCGAGAGAATCCAAAATTGCCACCCGAGTGGGCAGATTTTTCCGCGCGGCACGTAGATGAAACCCAGATAGACATAAGGAAAGTTTAGCCATTGCCGGGGATATTTGTTATATTGAAGATTGCGAAGGAGTTTAGCGTGAGACGAACAAGCGTAACTGCTCTTTTGTGGTTTACATTTGTCGTTTTGATTGCATCTGGCTCTTTCGGATTTGCCCTTGGTGACACCCTAACCGTTATTCAAAGACCACTGCTCAACATACCTGCAATTGTGGTTCCCGGTGACACCCTGACTATCAAGTGCCAGGCAGATGAAGGTACAGCCGGTTGGGCGGTCGCAGTCAGGCGAGGCACGACAACGGTCCCCATGCCTCTTGTGGGATCAACATACAATCCGTCAAGCCTGTGGTGGGAAATCGATGCTATTGTGCCATCGGTTCCGACATACGACCTCTATGATCTCATTGTCAGAGCTCATGGAATGGAGGACACGGCCCGCCATTCGGTGAAGATCATTCCGGAGTTCAAAGAAGATTACTATTTCGATCACATAACCGATACCCACCTGCCGACCCACCTGTATTACTATCAGAGAGGTGCGGCAACCGACTCATCCGGGATAGTAGATCTCCGCGAAGTGATAAAGGACATAAACATCATCAATCCCGAATTCGTACTGTTGACTGGTGATCTCGTAAACGAGGGTGAGCTTGAAGACTTTCTCTCAAGGCATTACTTCAGTCGTGCTCAGCGGTTGCTTGAGGAATTCTGCGTTCCTGTATATCTTACCTCTGGCAATCACGACATTGGTGGCTGGGATGCCACACCTCCACCTGATGGGACGGCACGCTGGAACTGGTGGAAGTTCTTTGGCTGGAAGCGGCTGAATAATCCGCCGCCTGGAGCACCATCTCGGACTCAGGACTATAGCTTCAATTATGGCCGTGTCCATTATGTTGGACTTGAAGCCTACATTAACTATGATGGCTGGCGAAGCTGGATCTACGGCGGCCAGAGTTTCACATCCAGTCAATTACAGTGGCTCGTCAACGATCTTGCTCACGCTTCGGCTCCAACCAAGGTCCTTTTCTACCACTATGATTTTTCCGATCAGATTGACTTGACTCGGCTTGGTGTCGATATGGCGCTTTCAGGTCATATCCATCGTGACGTCAATGATTTCTCGCCACCGTATGACATCATCACGAATAATGTCTGCGATGGAGAACGCTCATATCGCCTTATACGGGTCTCAGATGGAAATCTTAAACCCTCACGCACGATTTCAGCCGGCTATGATGGTCGTAATCTCGATATAACCTATCAACCTGCAAATGATGGCTCCAATTGTAGCGTTACGGCTGTTGTCACAAACAATCTGAATGAGCGCTTTGAGTATGCAGTAGTCCGCTTTGTCATGCCGAATGAGCCGGGAACGATGAATGTTGAAGGAGGAGATCTCTTCCAGATTGATAGGAGCGGCCCCTGTGCGATCTGGTATGTGAATGTTGACATCCTGCCATCTTCACAGCAGATGGTGACTGCTACGCTTGATGTCACACCGTCAACATCACCAACAGTTGAGGTCGTCAAGCCCAACGGTGGCGAGGAGTGGCATGTGGATTCGACCTATGAGATTGTCTGGAGTGCAGAGGATGACATCGGCATCACGTCCGTTGACATACTGCTTTCGACTGATGGTGGTATATCATTTGAGGATACGATAGCAATTGGCGAGGCCAATGATGGCTCGTATTTGTGGACAATTGGTCCACCTCTGACATCGCAGGCACGCATAAAGGTCATAGCCTATGACAGCGATGGCAACACTGGAGAAGATACCAGTGATGATGATTTCACAATAGTTGATGTCACACCTCCATACGTGGAGCTTGATAGACCTGTGGGTGGTGAGGCATGGGCAATTGATTCAACCTACACTGTCCTCTGGACCGCTACTGACAATATAGGAGTGGCATCCATCACCATCCTGCTTTCACGTGACGGTGGAGCGGCCTATCCTGAGACGCTGGCAGTTGATGAAACGAACGATGGTCAGTATGAGTGGACACCTCAGGGCCAATCGACTCAACATGCAAAGCTGATGGTCATCGCCGTTGATAGTAGTGGCAATGCTGCAACGGATACATCACAGCAGGATTTTGAGATCTACGATTCGAGGTTCGGTCCAGGACGGGAATTTCCAAACAGAGTCGTAATAAGAAGCAGTTCCCCCAACCCCTTCGATGAAGACCTGAATATCGAGTTTGGAATCCCGGAAAGAGGCAAGGTTACAATCGCGATCTACGATGTTACAGGTAGAGAGGTGGCCTATGTGGGTGAACGTGATTTCACTTCGGGATTCCATCACGTCACCTGGAGCCCAGGCAGTGGCGTAGAACCCGGTATCTACTTTGTCAGAATTGTATTCCATAATCAAGCAGCAACTTACAAGGTTGTTCGGAGTTGGAATGATAAGTGAGAGGCATTAGCCCCGAGCGGCGGAAGGCAGGCAATGGGTGAGAGCCAGATCAATCAGGTGCTTTGTATTCTGGGTAGCCCGCGTCGAGAGGGCAATACTGATAACCTGGCGAGTGAGTTCCTGAAGGGAGTCGAAAGCCAGGGATTCCACTCGAAGATTATCGTGCCGACCGAGCTTGGCGTAAGTTGGTGCGACGGTGGCAATCAGTGCTTCGTTGACGGGAAATGCATCATACGCGATGGCATGAATGAAATCTATGATGAAGTTCTTCAAAGCTCGCACCTCGTTGTTGTAACGCCCGTCTACTTCATGGGGCCGCCAGGCTCGCTAAAAGGCTTCATTGATAGATTTCAGGCAGTCTGGGCAAGATCTGCAGTCCTCAAAACATTCGATCCGGATGACCCTCAGCGACGATCGCAGCACAAGGCTTTCGCTATCGTCGCCGCTGCCTCCCATGAGCCCAAAATGATTGCCCCCACCCTCAGCATCCTCAAAGCCTTCTTCAATGTCGTCGGCTTCAGCTACAGTGGCGAGCTTGTGGCAACAGGGCTCGACCGCCGCGAGGACGTCATCAAGCACGATGAGCTCCTGGCCCGGGCATACCAGGCCGGCATCACCTTCGTCACTGCTTCCCAGCCCCACACCTAGGTCCTGGGGCTCGATTGGCTTATTTGAGGACTTCGGCGGGGCGGGTGAAGTCGCGATAGAGGCTAAAGCTAGCGAAGATTTCTTCAGGGATGAGCGGTTTGCCGGTGGTCATGAGGCTAACAATGTTCTTGCCAATTCCAGGTCCAAGCATGAGCCCTTGACCGCAGAAGCCTGCTGCCACATACAAGGTCGGCGTATCACCTACTTTGTCAACTATTGGTACCCCATCGGGTGTCATTGGATAGAGCCCCCGCCAGGTGCGCCTGACCCGGATATTGCGCAAACGAGGGAAAAGATTGATCAGGCGTCTGGCGGCCTGGGGCAGGAAGGACGAGGTCGAATTGCGGCTATACCCCGGTATAATCGGCTCAGGGGTGAGACAGAAGACAATGTGTCCGGCTGCCTCCTGGTAGAAGTAGAAGTTCTTTGAGCCGGGAAATTCCCGCATGTCAACTACAAGCGGCTTGAAGAATCGCCTGACGGGCTCGGTCACACCACCCTCATGACAATCGGGGTCGACGGGCAGATCAAGACCCATCAGCTTACCGACTTCCTTAGCAAAAGCTCCTGCAGCATTGAGCACCTTTCCGGCTGAATAAGTTCCTCTCGTTGTCACGACCTCAACTGAAATCTGACCGTTGGCCTTGATGCCAATAACCTTCTCACCAAAGGCAAACTGAACACCGACCCGCATACCTTGCTTATAAAAAGCTCCCGCTACAAGCAAAGGTGAGACATTGGCGTCTTCGGGTGAATAGGTACCTCCACGCAATTCATTGGGATTGAGCCCTGGCAGGATCTCGAGGATACCGTTCTTATCAAGGTAATCGATATTGAGTCCATAGCGTTTCTGTATCGTTAAGAGCTCCTTAAGATTCGCTTCATCCTTCTCGCTATACGCCGGAAAACTGTAACCACCCCTTTGAAAGTGTATGTCATCGCCATAGATCTCCTGCCAGGTGCCGAACACCTCAAGGCTTAGCTGGCAGACCTGAATCTTGGCAGGATCGGAATGGGTAGCCCTAACTCCACCGATGGCACTCTTGTTCTGGCCCTGACCAGGTGATGCAAGCTCATCTACAACGAGGACCTTCAGTCCTGCCTCACCGAGGAAAAATGCTGTTGGCAACCCAACACTGCCAGCCCCAATGACGATTACATCATAGCTCTTCATACGTGCACAGCCTACTCGTTTCTAATCCGTGTGGCTTCATCAGGTTCACTTCTTTGCTCGCCAGCAAGCATTTCAAGTTTGACTTCAGCAACGAGTGGACGCCTGGTGAATCGGACAACCTGGTCAGGATCAACCCCTTCCTGCTGGAAAAGCTGAATGATAAGTGGCTCACAGGTCTTACCACCACATGCACCCATGCCACAACGCAGGATCTTGAGCTGATTCAGGTCCCGCACGCCCTCACGGATGAGCTTACGGATCTCACCAGCTGTAACCCTCTCACACCTGCAGATGATGCAATCATCTCCGAGATCGGCTTCAGTCTGGTCATCCACCCCCAGCTCCCCCAGTCGGTTCTGGACACGGAACCCAGCAATCCTCGTTGCCTCCTCATGTGGCACTCTAAGCCTTACAAGTTGCGTCCGATCATAGACCTTTTTCATGAGGACATCGTCAACTACCGCCTCACAAACGAAGTTGCCGTCCATATCGACGGCTTCTACCTTCTCTCCAACCCTCACCCTCTCATCGAGCACCTCAAAAGGCACTGTGACCAGACCGTACTCCTCCGATCTCAGGTCAACAAGTGAAATAGCAAGCCCCGGGCATGCAGCAACACAGAGCATGCAGCCTGTGCATTCGTCCCCGACAACTTCAGGGATGCCAAAGATGGCATCTCCTCTGATTTCAATCATATTCTTTGGGCAAACATGAATACAGGGATCACAGGGTATCTCCTGCACGCATCGTATTATTGGAAAGACTTTTGATGATGGAACCTTGATCCTGTACGGTAATGTGTTTCCCGGCTTGCGCTTGAGAATGTCCAGCCGCTCAAACCATTCGACAGGAATCTCACTCGCCTTCCCAAGGCTTTGAGCAATTTGCCTCCCAACTATTCTCCCGGAGAAAATCGCAGCCGATGCTTCAGCAATCTCAAGCGCATCACCAGCGCAATAGGTTTTCATACCAAATGCTTTCGCCTGGTCATGGAGCTCACTTACCGGATTTAGTCCCACCGCAACGAGAACCGTATCAGCCTCAAACTTGCGTTCGGTTCCACTGACAGGTCGGAACTCACTGTCAACCTGAACGATCGTCACCGATTCGACCCGTTCGGAGCCCTCGACACGCTTAACCGTATGCGAAGTCCAGACAGGTACGCCCAGACGTTTGATCTTATCCTGATGAACCTTGTAGCCACCGACTTGAGGTAGAGCCTCAACCAGGCCAACAACAGTTATGCCTGCCTGGATCGCATGATAAGCCGCAATCAGACCAACATTCCCACCTCCGACAACGAATAGCCTGTTGGCAGCCTTTACAAGATCCCGGTTGACGAGTGTTTGGAAAGCACCGGCCCCATAGACGCCTGGAAGGTCACATCCTGGAAAGGCAAGTGCCCGCTCACGCGCACCCGAGGCTATCAAGAGCCTTTTGGGCTTTATTAGAAGATAGGCCCCATCAGTCACAACCCCAATCTTGCCATCCTCAAAGCAGCCAACAGCTGTCGATTTGAGCATAACCGTGATATTGGAAAACCGCGCAACCTCCTCGCTGAGCTTCCTGGCAATGTCGATGCCACGGGTTCCCGCATAGCAGTCAGCAACCGTGCCGAAGAACGAGTGAGTTTGCAGGACGAGTTTTCCACCGAGGATATGTTTGTCATCCACAATGATGACATCGATCCCATGAGGTGCAAGTTCAAGAGCGGCGGTAATCCCTGCAGGCCCACCACCAACGATAAGCACATCGGTTTCAAGCGTGCGAATCTCGGCAAAACCCGAAGGTGGAGCATCGTCCTCGGGTAACTCAGGCAGCTCGTCACACGGATAGATTTGCATGCCTGGCTTCACCTGAGTCATGCACCCTTTAACGGGAATACCATCTGCAATAACCATGCATTGAGCACACTGCCCGTTGGCGCAAAACAGCCCCTGAGGGCTGCCGTCTTTCACATGGTGACCGAAGACCGTTATGCCGTTAGCAAAGAGGGCAGACGTAATCACTTCACCAGGGCGCGCAAGGAGCCTCTTCCCTTTGAAATAGAAGGGTACGTCCGCTTGGCCCTTTACCTCCAGTATGGGATGCCGATCAATTCGATTCATAGCACTGCCAACCCTGGTTAGGCGACCGAGCTCACCATCAAAGCCACCTCATACCGATCCGACGTGGCATATCCTCGTGATAATAACATCCGCGCCAGCGATAGTCAAAAACTGGGACACCTCCGCCCGATCGAGTACGCAGTGGAGCTATGTTTCTGCCAGCTTAACAGCAATTGACACCTGAAGATGACAGTGGTAAGGTATCAGCATCGAAGTCGATGAGTGACACAAAAGGAAGTCTGAGATGAAATCGGTCAGGCACGTATGCGACGTCATGGTTTTTACCGCCCTCTCCCTGACAATGACCTTCGGGGTTGCCTTAGCCGAGATCTCCGTGACATCTTTCACAGCAACTGATGCTCCCAGCGATGCCGGTCAAACCATCGAATTGAGGTGGGAGGTAACTGGTGAAGCACCGGTCACTATTCTGCGATCAGCCCAGCCGGAAGGGCCGTTTGAAGTGGTCGGTCAGGCGCTTGCATCCGATGGTAAGTACACCGACATCGGTGTCGACGATGGAAAGCCTTACTACTATCGGCTTGCCTGGGTCAGCAAAGGTGACACAATCTCCACAGACGTAGCAGGACCGGCTGTGGCAAGGAGCAACTGGTTCCGTACGGAACGCATCAACGCACTGGTCCTGACAATCCTTATGTTCTCACTCCTTGTCTATTTCATCGAGAAGGCCAAGCAGGGTGGGGAACTCTACATAAGGCGAATCGCTGGCTTGAGTGCTCTTGAGGAAGCGATTGGTAGAGCAACCGAGATGGGAAAGAAGATCCTCTATATACCTGGCATTCTCAGCATCAGTGAAATCCAGACCATAGCAAGCCTTTCCATCCTCGGATACGTAGGAAAACTGACTGCAACCTATGGTGCCGACATCGAGGTCCCCAACATCGATCCCCTCACCTATTCAGCTGCCCGCGAGACCGTGAAGCAATCCTATATGGAAGCCGGTAAGCCTGATCAGTTCAGAGATGACATGGTCACTTACATAACTTATGACCAGTTCGCCTATGCAGCAGCAGTCACAGGAAAGATGGTAAGGGAAAAACCAGCAGCCCACTTCTTCATAGGTTCCTTCTTTGCCGAGTCCCTTATCCTTGCTGAAACTGGCTATAGCACAGGAGCCATCCAGATCGCCGGCACAGCAGATCTTGCTCAGTTGCCGTTTTTCGTTACCACATGCGATTACACCCTGATCGGAGAGGAGCTCTATGCAGCCAGTGCCTATCTTTCTCGCGAGCCGATTCTTCTGGGGAGCATAAAGGCTCAGGATATAATCAAAGCGATGATCATGATAGTGATAGGTGCGGGTATAGTGACTTACGCCTTCGGATCCGAATTCATCCGCAACCTCCTGCTCACAAAGTGAGACTACTGTAACCCGCTAGGCTGACGCCTCTCCCTCAGTGCCGGCCATTCAGCAAAGGCAAGGTAGAATAGCACAACGACGTTGGCGATTGGGACAAGTATGAGAAGTGAAAGCACTCCAGGAAACCCAGCCTTGCTGAAGATGAGCCAGAACGGCACAACAGTGATGATCCCAATAATCAGAGCCCATAAGAACATCGCACCCATCGCGATCATGTCAGCCCTCCTTGGTTAAGGTTGCGCATTCGAGGATCTCGAGATGCTACTCCTCTGCAGATAGCCAGCGCAGCATAGTGTAGAAACCTCGAAAACTGCAACGTGCATAGGCACTATCCTATGGTTTCCAGACTTCCCAGACCTTGCCAACAAGATTGGGTCCCGGCTTCAAAGTAACCTGTCCTGGTTGCCATCCCGATGGGGTCACCTCGCCGGTATCACGGACATGCTGGAACGCTTTGATTTGACGAAGAAGCTCATCCGGATTACGCCCCACCTCAGGCGTAAGCACCTCCATCGCACGGATGATAAAATCCGGATCAATGATGAAACGCCCCCTGATATCAACCCCGGCTGCTTCATCATATACCCCATAGACGGCTCCGATCTTACCACCAGCATCTGAAAGCATCGGGAAGGGGATTCCCCCCTCAACCATCTTCGAGAGCTCCTGCTCCTGCCAAATCTTGTGGACAAAGCGGCTGTCAGTGCTCATCGAAAGCACTTCCACACCCATAGACTTCAGCTCTTCATAGCGGGCAGCGACCGCTGCCAACTCGGTGGGTCAGACGAAGGTGAAGTCTCCGGGGTAAAAGCAGAGGACGATCCACTTGCCCTTGTAGTCAGATAGCTTGATGGGTTTGAAACCAACCCCCTGGACGAAAGCAGTGGCTTCAAAGTCAGGAGCCTCACCACCAACTCGTGCTAACACCTTGCTCACCTCCTCCGATGCAATCGGCTTGCCCACATCCTCCGATGGCAGGATTGGACCCCTTGCAGGTTGAACGCACCCATCCTTGAGCTCCGTCATTTCCACCTCCTTGCTATAAACATCCCAACATGGACCGGAAAAGCGATATGTACATAAGGAAGGCTAAACGAGGCTTCAACCAGATGTCAAGCAGGTCTACGAAGTGGGTCAACTCGCTGACTCCACACCCTGGAATTCTCGATCGCGTATGCTCGTGGTACTACTGTCCTTCCCCCCTATGATCACTTGAGCCCGAGCCTGAGCCAGCGGGCGAGGTTATCGCTCGATCGCTATCTTCCGTATGATGCTTTGTCCAGGCGAGTCAACCCTAGACAATCTCACGAAATAAACACCAGAGGCGACTTCCTTCCCGTACCTATTTCTAAGATCCCATCTGAACGGATGCTTTCCTGGCTCCAACCTGTCCTTCATAATGTCACATACAAGCCGACCTTGAACATCAAATACGGCAAGATGAATCCCTGCCATGTAATTCAAGACAACATACCCGATTAGACTCGACCTTGTTGGAACCGGTGTCAGAAGCTCCAAAGCCAATGGGGAGACACCCACAACACTGCCACTTGAACACGTAGCACAATCTACGGTGAAATTTCCTTCACTTGTGGAGGTGCAGGCATAAGCGGCAACCCACAGGCTATCGCTCCGCCTCAGGGTGTCTACATAGCTTATCACTCTTAGCAGGCATTGATCTGAGGAATCCTCTATGCGGCTCACAACCCACTGGTATGTCCTGACCGCACCTTCAACTGAGTCTGCAATCGTCTGCCAGGTGATGCCATTGTCTATGGAAAACAACAAACTGTGTCTGCTAACCCTTTCATTGGGATTCTCCTCAAGGCAGACCCGCCATTCGACTGTTTGCTCGGATGAGCACTGCCAGACCTCATCACCATCCGGGCTAGTCACGTCGCATGTAAAGCCACCTTGCCCACAGGCATAATCCGGAATCTTCACGTATGCACCAACCACACCTACGCTTCGAGCATAGTCGCAAAGCCAAGCCCGATTCTGTGCGGTCCGTACCGCCTGCCAGACAACTTCAGCAACTGGCGTCCCAGGTGGTGCCTCCATTCTCTTCTCAAGGAGAATCTCCGCGAACTCCTCGTGCTGGAAGTCCCACCCACCACTCAAGTGACCGACAGCAGCAGCGAGCATTGTGCTAGCTGAATCACATCTGTTAAGATCCTGGACAATGCTAAGCCCGTAAAGAGGATCGTCGTAAACCAAGCTCGTGAAACACCCTGGCAACCAAGCGATAAACCGCTGCTTCGCCCTAAGGCTGTCAATGTAGCTGCTACGAAGAAAGCCCCGGGCCACATATCAGAATCAGTCGTATAGCCGATTCCCCACAGCTCCAGAGTACCTCGATTTATGACATCGGGACCAACTACTACCCGATCATAGTAGTCCGGATAGTCGCTCTCCTTCAGCATGTCTCGGGGAATGTATCCCATACTGCGGTATGCCTCCTCAACATCAGTCAGCAAGTTCACAGCATCCACATACCCTCCATCTTGAGTATCACCAGCCAGAGTTACGAGGTGGAAACCGATATCCACATTCACACCGGAGTCGAACTCATCTGCAGCAAGGATTGCTCGATTCACATCATCAAGGGTCTCCGCTGGAATTCGAGTAACTGGACCTTCTGGTTCCCCATCTCCATCCACGTCGGTAATGTCGAAGTCACTCTTGCATGAATAGCGACGGCACCGGTCATGCTCATCTTCAAAGCTCTTGTATCCAACGATTAACGGGTCAGCATCGCCAACAATCACCAAGAGCGGATGCTCAGTGAACAACCGCGGGCACCCACCAGGATAGAATTCACACTCAGTATTGTAGGTTATGTTTGCTTGGAGCACATCCCCATAGACTGTGGTCGCATCGGCAGGGTCTGTTGATCCTACAAAAGCTCTCACTTTCAATCCATACGAACTGAGGTGGCTCACAACCGGACTAAGGAAAGAGGCAACAGAGCTGTAAACAACCACATCAGCACAGTTAGTGCTATCAGGAGGGAGATCAGCCACATATGTGGGGTTGTTCCCGCATCTTAAGCCCAAGGGGCACAGGTTGCCGTCAACCATGTCACTGACGGGATTATCTTAGACAGAAGTGACGGGATAAAAGTGGACACCTGCGTTTGTAGAGAAGTTGTGTTGGGGAGTTACTTGTAGAGCATGAAGCCTCCCCTGGGTTAGAATCGGTGTCATTTGACATCGACGGTCGATAGCGACCCAGACAGGAGGCTTCGAGGGATGATACCACAGGAGCGGTCAATAATGATACGACATTTTGTCAGAGAGGGGATGTCGAAGGCTAAGGTGGCCCGTCAGTTTGGTGTATGCCGTCAGACGGTGTACAACCACGTTAATCGGCAGGGGTCTTATAAGAAGCCTCGCAAGCAGCGGCGGTCAAAGTTGGATCCTTTCAAGGGCTACATCAGGAGCCGCCTGGAGCGGTTTGATCTACCTGCGACGGTGCTTTATCGAGAGATAAGTGAGCGCGGCTACGAAGGTGGGTATACGATGGTGGGTTGCTTTGTGCGAAGGGTGAAGCGGGCTAAGGTGACCAAGTTGACTGAACGCTTTGAGACCGAGCCGGGGCGCCAGGCGCAGATAGACTTTGCCGAGTGTGGAGTGATCACAGTAGATGGCAGGCCGAGGAAGTTGTATCTGTTTAGCCTGGTGCTGGGCTTTAGCCGTATGCTTTGGGGTCGGTTTTTGATCTCGACGAAGCAGCCAGAGTTGTTGAGGTGCCTTAAGGAGGCCTTCAGCGCTCTGGGCATACCACGGGAGGTGCTCATAGATAATATGAAGCAGGCGGTGGAGCGACACGATGTGACCACAGGTACAGTGAGGTTCAACCGGACGTTTCTTGACTTTGCCGAGCACTATGGATTCCTTCCCATTGCAGCACCACCGTACTGGCCTCGCATCAAGGGCAAGGTGGAGCGAGTGATCGACTATGTGAAGCGGTCATTCCTATGTGGCAGGCAATTCACCGATCTTGAAGATCTCAACAGACAGTTTACCTTGTGGCAGGACACGGTGGCCAATGTGCGTGTACATGGCACCACAGGCCGTCAGCCGGTGCAGCTGTATAGGCAAGAGATGAAACACCTGAGATCATCTGAGGCGATTCCTGTCTATGACAGCCGACCTGCCCAGATACGCAAGGCAGGCCGAGACAGCCACATACGCTACTGTGGTGTGTTCTATTCAGTTGCGCCCTCTGCGGCAGGTAGGCCTGTGGTGGTGAGGCCTCAGGGAGAGCGGCTTGGCGATCACTTTGAGGTCTACTGTGGGCAGAAGTTAGTGGCAGTGCACTATCGGCGAGCCGGTGGCACCCATCGGGTGACCTTGCCAGAGCACGCAGCCCAGATAAGGCGACTTACACGTGGCAAGAGGCCTCGGCGAGGTGGCAGCAGCGCAGTCGAGTTCGAGCAGATAGGTGTGGCCTACCCTGCTGTGGAGGTACAGACACGCTCCCTGGCAGTCTATGAGAGTCTTGTTGGGGTCAAGCCATGAGCGGGGCGGTAAGTTATCAGCGAGTTCGGGATCATCTGGTCAGGTTGAAGATGGATGCGGCTCTGGTAGCGTTGGATGACATCCTTGAGCGAGGCCAGAAAGAAGAGAAGTTGCCTGTGGAGGTCATCGATGAGTTGCTTGAGCGGGAACTCAATGCCCGCTTCGAGAAGCGTGTCAGGGTCAATCTAAGGGTCTCAGGCCTACACGTGAAGAAGCGGCTGGAGGACTTCGACTTTCAGGCACAACCACAGGTGCCTCGCCAGGTAATCGAGGAACTCGCCACCTTAAGGTTCCTTCACAACGGAGAAAATGTGCTCTTTCTAGGACCCTGTGGGGTGGGAAAGACTCACCTGGCCATTGGCCTGGCTTTGAAGGCCATAGAGGCTGGACATCGCGTCTATTTCCTCACACTCCATGATCTGGTCACACGAAGCCGCCTAGCAAGAGAGCATAACCGACTTGAGGCACTTCTGCGATCCATCATGCGTGTGGACCTGTTCGTGCTTGACGAGTTGGGCTTCCTCTCACTTGAGCCCAATGATGCCGCCCTCCTCTTTGAGGTCATAAACAAGCGCTACCAGCTGCAGAAATCCACCATTGTCACCTCCAATAAGTCCTTCGGCCAATGGGGTGAAACCTTCCCGGATACCACACTTGCTGTGGCACTCCTGGATAGACTCCTCCACCATGCCACCACTGTCAACATAAGGGGTGAGTCCTACAGACTCCGCCATCGAAGAGAGGCTGGCCTCATCGGAAACATCTCAAAGAAGGAGGAATGAAACCATGCCACCGTGAAACAGAACAAAACCGTCTGATGTGTCCAAAAATAAACCGACACATCTGTCCACAAAAAAACCGCTATTGACA
>JALGWB010000326.1 GCA_025774405.1 bacterium | reverse complement strand
AAACAGTTGGTGTGGGGCAATGTGAGCTGGACATCGCTGAAGCTTGCTACACGACTATTGTCGTAATTGTCCCTGAATCGGGTGACAGTATCCAGGCGATGAAAGCTGGTCTCATGGAGATCGCTGACATAATCGTTATCAACAAAAGCGATAGGGAGGGAGCAGACCAAATTGCTCGCCAGACCAAAGCCATGCTTGAACTACGCGGTGAGCGTAATGGCTGGGTGCCACCGGTTATCTCAACTATCGCTTCGAAGTCGCAGGGTGTGGATGAGCTTTATGATACGATTGAGAGGCACCGTGATTTCTTAAGGTCCTCGGGCTTGCTTGAGAAGCATCGCAGGTCGAACATAGAGCGCACGATACGAGCTCTTGTTGAGGCTGAGATCCACAGGTCGCTGTGGACTGAAGCTGCTGTACGCTACCTTGAGGGCCTGGTCGATGATGTGATGCAGGGCAAGACTTCTCCGAGGAGGGCTTCGAAGGAGATCCTGAAAAGAATTGAGAAGGCTGGTGAGTAGCTGTGGCTACGCTGTTTGACAGACAACACTTTGAAGAGCTCAAACGGATGAATGCAGAGTGGGAAAGCAAGTTTCGTCAATTGTGTCCCGACTTTGAGGTTACAAATAGGTCCGGTCGGAAGCTTAAACCCCTCTATTCACCTCTCGACGTCGGGGATCTTGACTATGAGCGTGATCTTGGTTTTCCAGGCGAATATCCATTTACACGTGGTGTCTATGTGACCATGCATCGTGGCAGGCTCTGGACGATGCGTCAGTTCTCTGGCTATGGTACAGCCAGAGATTCCAACCGTAGATATCATTTCCTGCTCGATCGTGGTCAGACTGGTCTTTCGGTTGCCTTCGACATGCCAACGATAATGGGTTACGATTCTGATCATCCCCGTGCCCATGGGGAAGTTGGCATGTGTGGAGTCGCTATTGATTCCCTCAAGGATATGGAGATCCTCTTCGATGGTATTCCTCTCGATAAGGTCTCAACATCGATGACGATAAATGCACCTGCTGCCATCCTGCTTTGCTTCTATATCTGTGTCGGTGAGAAGCAGGGTGTGAGCTCACAGAAGCTTCGGGGCACTATTCAGAATGACATCCTCAAGGAATACATTGCACAGAAATCCTGGATCTTCCCGCCGGAACCATCGATGAGGATAATCACCGACATTTTCGCCTTCTGTTCTGAGCATGTTCCAAAGTGGAATACCATTTCTATAAGTGGCTACCATATAAGGGAAGCTGGCTCGACTGCTGCTCAGGAGCTTGCATTCACTCTTGCCGACGGTTTCGCCTATGTGGAGGCAGGCATTGCAACTGGGCTTGATGTCGATGAATTTGCCCCCCGCCTATCATTCTTCTTCAACGCTCACCTCGATTTCTTTGAAGAGATTGCCAAGTATCGTGCCGCAAGAAGGATATGGGCGAGGAAGATGAAGAACAAGTATGGTGCTAAGAAGAAGGAATCACTCCTGATGAGATTCCATACCCAGACTGCTGGTTGTACCCTCACTGCACAGCAACCTGAGAACAACATCGTAAGGACTGCCTACGAAGCCATGGCAGCGGCTCTCGGTGGAACGCAGTCACTCCATACCAATTCAATGGATGAGACACTTGCTCTGCCAACCGAAAAGGCGGTTCAGATTGCTCTGAGGACCCAGCAGATCTTGGCCTATGAGACAGGTGTCACTCATACGATCGATCCGCTTGCCGGTTCATTCTATGTGGAATACTTGACGAACAAGCTCGAAGAAGAGGCAGAAACCTACTTTCAGAAGATCGACGATCTGGGTGGTGTAATCAAGGCCATAGAAGCCGGTTTCTTCCAGAAGGAGATTGCGGACGCTGCCTATAGATATCAGAAGGAGATTGAGCGAAAGGAAAAGATAGTTGTCGGTGTCAACGAGTTCGTTCTCGAAGATGAGAAGCTCGAGATCGATATCCTGAAAGTTGATCCTCGAGTTGAGGAGGAGCAGCGGAAGGCTCTCAAGAAGCTCAGAGAAGAACGGGACAATGATGGCGTCAGGAGAGCTCTTGACGAACTCAAGCAGGCAGCAATGGGGACTGATAATCTGCTGCCGAGAATTCTGGCTTGCTCGAGACTCTATTGCACCCTTGGTGAGATGATTGCTGTTTTGAAGGAAGTCTTCGGGGAGTATAAGGAGCCAATAGTTTATTGATTGGTTGGTGGAGGCGTATATGGAAAGAAAAATCCGTGTACTGGTTGCTAAACCTGGTCTCGATGGACATGATCGAGGTGCCAAGGTTGTGGCAAGCGCCCTCAGGGATGCTGGCATGGAGGTCATCTATACGGGACTCCACCAGACTCCCGAAATGATTGTCGAAGCTGCCATCCAGGAGGATGTTGACGTTGTAGGACTCAGCATTCTCTCCGGAGCTCATATGGCTCTCTTCCCAAGGATTCTTGAGCTGCTGCGTCAGCAAGGTGCTGGTGACAAGCTGGTGGTTGCTGGTGGTATCATACCTAAGGACGATATCGAAGAGCTTAGGAAGATGGGAGTCAGTGAGGTCTTTGGTCCAGGGACTCCTACCCCTGTCATTGTTGACCGTATCAAACAACAGGTGGAATCCCGAAAACCTTGAATTGGTCAGATTGCTTCCTGCGATCAGTTATCGGCGGATTGCTGTGGTTGATGAGCAGATATGTGAGGATTAGGAGGTAGCAAATAGAG
>JALGWB010000325.1 GCA_025774405.1 bacterium | reverse complement strand
ATATTACAATGAACTCTGTCCATGCTTCCGATTCAACCAACTCTGCCAGGCGTGAAGTAAAATTCTTCTTTCCAGACCTGGACTAGGGTAACATCATGGCTGTGAGAAGGATATTCGTAGCGGGTGCCGGTACAGTAGGGCAGGGTATTGCCGAGGCTGCCGCAACAGCTGGTATTGAGGTGATCCTGTCGGATGTCGACAGGAAGCATCTTGACATGGCCGTCAGATCAATAGAAAACAGTCTGAATTCGCTAATTGAGAGGTGGGCTATAACTGCGAGTGAAAAGCGTGTGATACTTTCAAGGATAAAGCCGGTTGTCGGACTCAAGCAAACAGATGGTTGTGAATTTGCAATAGAGGCAGTCCCTGAGAACATTGATGTCAAGAAGGACATATTCAAACGATTTGATAAGACCTTCGATCCTGATACAGCCCTTGTGACCACAACCTCAGCTTTGAGCATAACACAGATTGCCGGCGTGACCGGGCGTGAGAACAAGGTCGTGGGAATGCACTTTCCGTTCCCCATTGTGAGGGCGTCTGTGGTGGAAGTCGTCAGGGCTCTCAAGACAGATGATCAGACATTGCAGTCGGCAAAGCAACTGGCTAGGCAAATGGGAAAGGAAGTCGTTGAGGTAAACGAGTATCCTGGATTCATAACAACCCGAATCATGATTCCTTTCATCAATGAAGCGATCCATCTGGTTATGGAAGGGATCGCCTCAGCAGAAGCTGTTGACAAAGCGATCAAACTTGGGTTTGGTTTTCCAATCGGTCCGTTGGAGCTGGCCGATACCATTGGGCTGGATGACCTGATGTCTATGATGGAGGGCCTTTACAGGGAACTTGGTGATCTCAAATACAACCCCTGTCCCCTGCTGCGAAGAATGGTCAGGGACGGGTATCTGGGCAAGAAGGTCGGCAGAGGCTTCTTTGTCTACGAGAAAGGATCAGTGAAGGATGAGGATACTGGTTCTCAACTCCGGTAGTTCATCCGTCAAATACAAGTTCTTCGATACCAGCCGCCATCTTTGTCTTGCTGAGGGACAGGTAGAGCGTGTCGGGCTTTCGGGATCCTTGCTGCATCACAAACGTATCGATGGTGATCGGATCAGGACTGGCGTTGAGGCTATCGACCACGGTCAGGCGATTGAGACCGTTATTGCGGTTTTGATGAGTGCAAATCATGGCGTGATCTCGAATAGAAAAGAGATAGAAGCTGTTGGCCACAGGGTAGCCCATGGAGGAGAGAAGCTGACCGAGTCGGTTCTGGTTACTGAGGAGGTGCGGCAGTCGATTCGTGATTGCATTGAGCTGGCTCCCCTCCACAATCCACATAATCTGAGGGGAATCGATGCTTGCAGGCAACTTCTTCCTGACGTTCCGCAGGTCGCTGTCTTCGACACGGCTTTTCACCATACGATACCACCAGCTGCATATGTCTATGCCGTCCCTTACATCCTTTACAGGCGTTATGGGATTCGCCGATATGGTTTTCATGGGACAAGCCACAGGTACGTTGCAGGGCGAACCGCTGATCTGATTGGCAAGCCTCTGACATCACTTAACCTGATAACCTGCCACCTTGGAAATGGCTGCAGTGTTGCCGCAATCAAGGGCGGCAGGTCGATTGATACGTCGATGGGGTTCACACCGTTGGAGGGGCTCGTCATGGGGACGAGGTGTGGAGACATCGATCCAGCGCTTATTCTCTATGTTATGAGTAAGGAAAACCTGAGAATTGCTGAGGCGACGGCGATGCTCAATAAGCACAGCGGGCTGGCTGGTATATCGGGGATTTCAAGCGACATGCGTGAGATTGAGAATCGAGCAAGGCAGGGGGAGGAGCGGGCCAAGCTAGCGCTTGATATATTCACGTACCGGATCAAGAAGTACATCGGTGCTTACACCGCTGCAATGGGTGGGGTCGATGCGATTACATTTACAGGAGGCATAGGTTCCAACTCGCCCACGGTAAGAGCCAGGAGTATTGAAGGACTTGGCTTTTTGGGCATTGAGCTGGATTCTCGGAAAAATCAGGAGGCGGCCGGGGTTGATTGTGAAATATCCTCATCGGCCTCGAAAACAAGGGTCTATACAGTCCTGACAAATGAAGAATTGGTGATCGCGCTTGATACTGAGAGAATAGTCTCTTCTTTAGAGCATCAGAGGAGGTAGCTAAATGTTCAGAATCACCAGGAAGGAGGTCCTGACGCCGCAGACAAAGCTCTTCATTGTCGAGGCGCCAATGATTGCTACCAAGGTACTGCCAGGCCAGTTTGTTGTTCTGCGAATTGATGAAAAAGGGGAACGAATACCTCTAACAGTGGCTGACTTCGATCGGGACAAGGGCACGCTTACCCTCATATTTCAAGAGGTTGGGAAGACAACCCTCCATCTTGGCACACTTAACGAAGGTGATTCGATTCTCGATCTTGTGGGTCCACTAGGAAAACCAAGTGAGATTGAGAATTTTGGCACGGTTGCGTGTGTGGGAGGTGGGATAGGGATTGCCCCAGTCTATCCGATAGCACGGGCTCTCAAGCAAGCCGGGAACAAGGTAGTATCTGTAATTGGTGCAAGATGTAAGGATCTTCTAATACTCGAAAAGGAGATAGCGGAGATCAGTGACGAAATATATGTCACCACAGACGACGGCTCCTATGGCAAGAAGGCATTTGTGACTCAAGAGCTTGAAAGATTGGTGAAAGAAGG
>JALGWB010000324.1 GCA_025774405.1 bacterium | reverse complement strand
TGAAATCATCGGCCCAACTACCGAGCACTGCAATGCCCGGCCTGAGAAGGATGTTCTCCCTGTAGGTACCCCGGGCGACAAATATGGTATCCCCCGGGAGGGCGCGTCTCAAAGCAGCATCGATTGATGGGGCATCACCGGAGCTGTCTGGCCTGACATACCAATTTCGATTCTCAAGTGTCGTCAGGAGATGCGGGTTTTCACCTTTCAGTCCGGCAACGCCAGCTGCAATTCTGACAATGGCTTCATGGGTCTGTGGAGCTTGCTCATTACAATCGACGAATGCGACCGTACCTTCATTGGGATGCGATACTACCTCTATCCTGCCTGGTGATGTGGCCGTCAGGGTTAGCCAGCCAAGAATAAGCCCCGTGGAATCTTGCTGACAATCCTGCCATACAAGGCTCATCACATCACCTGGGTTGACGATAGTGCCGATCTTAAGGAGGCCGCAGTCGTGCCAGTTGCCGCTTCCCCAAAGCTCGGGCCAGGTGACCCCAAACGAAGCTCCCTTAGCTTCACCAAAGTTGAAGAGGACAATGAAAGCGTCAATCTCGCCAACACCATCATAGGTTGTTTGCAGATTTTTCAGCGTGATGCTCGGCAGGTTACTCTCGCACGATCGCTGCATATGTGGCTCAACATGAATAGCAATTGCAGGAACCTTCAGAGCCCAGGCAGGTGCTGCCAGAGCAATCCATGTTAGCGTGACAAGTAGTCTTAACATAGGCTCACCTCATGCTTGTTTGAGTGGTTTCCTGAATCCCATGCGATCCATCAACTTCATCCAAATGTCCTTATCAATTATAGCACCTCCTGCCTTATCATGACCGAAAACAATGTGGTCTCTGCAGTCAGTGGGTTTGATTGATTCCATGAAATCGATGACACTCATCTCAAGTTGCGTCCTTATCACGTAGGCGACCTTATCCTTCAGATAGCCGAAATTGGCAGCTATGACAATATATTTCTTGAGCTGCCTTCGCCAGGTTTCAGCAATCAGACCCTGGATGTCACAGCAACTCTCAAAAGGGATGACAGCGACTTTCCAGCTGAAGTGAGGAGCTTCGTGGCGACATTTCCGCACCTCGGCGTTCACCTCTTCACGATATTGCTGGAGGCGGCTTACTGGCTCGCTCGTCCCATTGATCAGGTCGTCAACTGAACTTGCACTTTCGAGAAGACCAACTGCGGTCTGGATATCATAGTGGGCTGACCGCTTGGCAGAATTGAGTAACACCTCTGCCTCCCGCAAGGCACTTTTCCTGATGTTGACCGGTTGGTCGTTCAAAAGGAAATCACTTCCCAGATCGCCGGCGGTGCCGATAGCCCCAAGCCATGTAAGATCGTCTTTGAAGCCAAGGTGGCTCACAAGTTTGAGTGCAATAAAGGAGGTTGGTGGAGCCGGATGGATACCATAGGATGATATGACTACGGCACCTTCAGGGTAGCCGAAGGGTCGATGGTGGTCTATAAAAAGCGTGGGCCTGCCTCCAATGATTTGCTTGTCCATTATCCCAAGATCCATGACGATGAGGCTTGTCGGGTCGATTCTGGCTATGCGCTCGAGCGTTCCAGATGTGAAGGCATTTTCACCCTTTGCAGGATAAATATGCAGGAATGGAATTGCCTGTGATTTCAGAAATCGTTTGAGAATTTCGGCAGAACAGAGCCCATCAGCGTCAACATGAGAGAGAATCACCGGTCGTTCTCCAGCTTTGGACAAAAATCGCTTTAGCTTTTCGGCCAGATAACTTATGCTTTCATTGAAGGCTTTCATCTCTACTTCTTATGGTAAACGGCCGGGGGGTAACTATCAACGCCAAGATCGTGATCGCTCTTGGGATTGCAGCCATCCCGGTTCTGCACGGCGGCTGCGCTCCGAGAGCAAGCCTCATCAATGTTGCTACCACCAACCCTATTGAGATAATCGACAGATCACCGAGGATCTACCACATCGGCTTCGAGGCTATTGCTGATAGCATTGCTGCAACCAGGCTTGCACACTACCTTGAGCGGGGCTTTCTCAACGAGTACTACATGATTGCATTGCGAAACTCTGGTGATGAGAAGGATTCAGCCAGACTTGTGGCTGTGAATGAATTCAAAGAGGCCTTGGAAGATATCGATTCGGGAT
The DNA here is from genome assembly GCA_025774405.1 of bacterium. GTDB lineage: Bacteria > Arandabacterota > Arandabacteria > Arandabacterales > Arandabacteraceae > JALGWB01. Next base: position 591 of record JALGWB010000324.1, on the reverse strand, counting down.
CGGTCGGGGAGGCAGGCAAGCATGTGGCCAGGGCTGTGGCTTCCGATCCAGCGTTCAGGCCAGCCTATCTTCTATTGGCAAAGATGCTGCTTGAGCAGGGAAAGCTAAAGGATGCTTTTCGAATCTACATGCGTCTGGTGACGGATGATCCTACTGATTCGCAGGCGCTTCTTGGAGTTGCCCGATGCATGATGATGCTCGGTGACATTGAGAATGCCCGGAAGGCATTGGTCGATGCTGTCATCTTTGACAGAACCAATCTTGAAGCATGGCAGAATCTATTTCTTGTGGCATCTGCTGAGGATAGGTCAATCCGCGTTTACGACGTGCCTGAACTTGCTTTGGTACGCAAGCGATACGGCAGGCACTTTGATATCATTGTTGACAAGTCACTTGAAGACTGTCCTGCAGTGGCCACAGCCTGGGTGGTCTACGCTTCCCAGAGGGCTGTCTGGCGTTATGAGTCAAAATTCAAGCGCTACACCGGTCTGACGAAATATCAGCGCACATATGAGGAGGATATAGATTGTTACATGGCTCTTGTTGCGGCCTGGAATGTACTCTCGCAGCAAGATTCGGTGGTCTGTGAGA
>JALGWB010000019.1 GCA_025774405.1 bacterium | reverse complement strand
GACACCCATACGAGATTTGCACACGAAATGGGTTCGGATTCATGGCTTGTGTTTTCAAATGCGCTGAGCCAGGCGTTCGCTTCAAGGGTGGATCGGTCGGAGCCTGTTTTGATCGGCTCCGACCTATCGCCTATTTTGCAAGCTCGGTAAGAGGGCTTCGATCGGAAAGACCCAGAACTTCATCAAAACCTACCATATCCATAAAGCCATGACCACTCACATTGAAGGCGATAACCTTGGCTTCTCCATTCTTCTTGCACTTGTGAGCCTCGTCTATGGCACAGGCTATGCTGTATGCCGACTCCGGGGCGGGCAGGAAGCCCTCTGTGCGAGCAAAGAGCTCGGCCATTTCAAACACATACTTCTCATCCTGAGGGTACGCGATTGTATCAATGTAACCGTGCTTTCTTAGAAGGCTTATGATTGGTGAGCAACCGTGATAGCGAAGCCCGTCCCCTCTAATTGGTGGAAACTCGGTTTGATGTCCAAGGGTGTACATCTTGAGTTGTGGAGTTATTTCGCCATGATCGGCGTAGTCGTACTTGTATTCGCCCTGGAGATTGGGAGCAGCCTTGCTTTGAGCAGCAATGAATTTTGTCTTCTTGCCCTTTGTGAGAACATCGCCAACAAAGGGAAGCACGAAACCACCGAAGTTGCTGCCTCCACCGAGACAGGAAATCATCAGATCGGGATACTCGCCGGCCTTTTCAAACTGCTTTTGCGTCTCAAGCCCGATTATGGTCTGGTGCATGAGCACGTGGTTGAGCACTGAGCCAAGTGAGTAAGCCGCCTTCGGATCCTGCGCATCTTCGAGCCCTTCAGAGATGGCGATGCTCAGCGAACCTGGATGCTCCGGATTCTTGTCATAGAGTGCCTTGCCGACCTTTGTGTTGGGGCTAGGTGAAGCGTAAACCTGCGCACCAAAAAGATGCATCAGATTACGGCGAGCCTTCTTCCAGCGATAGACAGCTCGCACCCAGTAGATGGTACACTCAAGTCCTACCATAGCGCATGCATAGGAGAGAGCTGTTCCCCACTGTCCTGCTCCAGTCTCGGTGGTTAGGCGTTCAAAACCATGCTCCTTGGCATAGTAGGCCTGGGCGAGTGCAGTATTGACCTTGTGACTTCCTGTGGGGCTATAGAATTCACTCTTGTAGTACATGCGGGCAGGTGTGCCAATTGCCTTCTCGAGCGCACGCGCGCGAAAGAGTGGCCTCGGACGTCCAGCGCGCAGGTAGAGCTCGAGTATACCCTCAGGTATGTCGATCCAGCGCTCCTGTGACATTTCCTGTTCGAGACACTTACCGATCATAAGTTCTGGCAGGTGCTTGAGCTGCTCATCGCCAATCGGAGGTGGTAGCGGTTCCGGTAGATCAGGAATGATGTTGTACCACTTGCGTGGAAGCTCATCTGTTGAAAGTCCTATTTGGTACGTCTCTCCCATAGCTCCCTCCCCGAAGCGTTGCTGCAACAATACCTGTGAAACTAAAATCCAAAGAGTGTGGCTTGACTCTTCGGTTTCTCCCGGTACTCCATTTCAAACAAGCGCTGCCATGATACCACGAGCCCCAACCCCCTGTCAACTTTTTGGGGTCGGAGCCAAAAACGTGCACAAGATGGTTCGAGAGTAGCCCTCACAAGCACCAGAAAGGCGGTTCCCTGTCAATTGACGGCGGGCGCCTGTGGCAGGTAAGCATGCCGCGCTGGCAGATCGCAGGACCACGGGGTCCGCGGGCCTTGCCGGAAATGCCACAAACGCTAACGGGCGGCTTCGCCAGGTCTCTTGCGCTGGCGGACGGCCGCCCGCTGCACGTTTTTGGCTCCGTCCCCAAAAAGGTGCGGGGTTAGCGGAGCAGAGTTATCCGTTCTGTCAGAGTTGCTTTCGAAGTCTGGAGGCGGACGAAATAGATGCCGGGCGAGACCTTTCTGCCGGCATTGTCCCGACCGTCCCAAAGCACATTGTAAGAGCCTGCCTCACGAACCTGGTCCACGAGTGTCGCTACCGTCCTGCCTTGCACATCGTGAACAGTCAACTTGGTATAAGCCGTTGTCGGCAGTGAGTAGCTGATGGCTGTGGACTTCTTCAACGGATTCGGCTGGCATCTCAAGCCCAACGCACGCTGGTTCAGTCGACTAAGCAGGCGATCAACAGCCTCTTCGATCTCAGGTGATGCATGCTTGAACTCCTCAAGGAGCTGCAAAGCGTGGTCTGTCAATACAACCCCTTCTTCGTGAGCAGCCAAGAGCGACTGGTCACCATGCGTGTAGTGCTCTGCAAAATCAGCGAAATCCGTCAGGTCAACTGTGCCATTCCAGTTGAAATCACTGCGACTGTTGCCAGTCCCGTAGTCCTCTGCGAAATCGGCAAAGTCGACAAGATCAACCGTCCCGTCGATCCCAATATCCATGGATATCGCAGGCAACACATCGGTGTTGTTGATGGTGGTTCCGCTCACATCAACCCCAACGTTGATGTCGCCCCGGATCGAGGTATCTCCCGTGAGCTCAAACCGAATCTCGCCATTGGAGTCAGTCTGGGCATCGACGGGCGTCACCGTACATGAAAACGTACCGAAATACTGAGTGCCCGCTCCCGGCGCCGTCGAAACCGTAAACTCATCTGATGCTATACCCGCCACGGGATTGCCCAATCCATCACGCACAGTCACCTTCACGTACTGATATGTTGGCCCATCACCGGCTGGACATGTCGTGAGCCCAGCTGCGCTCTCACCAGTCAAGGTCACGTATGATGAATCCGGATCGATCCCGACTGCGCAGTCAAATAGCGATACATGGAAATCGTCTATGCCGGCCTCCACGACCGAACCATCGCCCAGATCGGAGGCCTCAAATCGCACCCTGACCTGGTTTGTCAAGGTAACGTAATCTCCGACCATGAAGCTATGCTCAACCCAGGCATGGGCAGGCGTCTGCGGACCAATGGTATCGACGGGAACCCACGTAGAGCCATCGTCGTTGGAGACATAGGTGATGAACAGATCGGAGTGTGGAGCGTTTCCGAAGTCATTCGTGTACCAGAGGGCATATTTTACCTGTGCATCAGTTGCTGTGCTCAAGTCGAAAGTTGGTGATATGAGCCATGTGATGCCTCCGTCAACATCAGAATCGCCATCCACGTTCTCAGTCAGATAGCAGGATCCGGAGCCATCGTAATCGTTTGCTGGATCACCACGATCGCCACCACCAACTGGTACCCCCCTCTCCCAGGCACCTGAAGTAAGACCAGCATCGTTCTGAACACTCCAGCCCCTATCGGTCTCGAAATCATCATCGAAGAAGGATGTTACCGTTCCTACAAGTGCTGTATACACTGTCGAAGGTGCATCACTTGGATTATAGACTGTGCCACTTACCTCCCCCTCTGCACTGAAGTAGAACTCAGGTGTATCGTCACAAGTTGGTGGCGGCAGGGTGGCCTCATACAGATCCCCACTTACGTGAACCAGGGGAGATGTCAGATAAGTACCGCCGTCGTAACGATAATGGAGCAAGCCACTTCCGGGGACATAGGTGTCAGAGATCTCTTCGATTCTCACTGAAATCGTTGTCGATTCACCAGGTGGAATTATCTCCGGGGCACCATCGGGCAGGGTGATTCGCAAGGTCGCTGTACCGGGATAGTCGACATAGCAAGCAGCATAGCCAACATCGCACACGCCGTATTCGATTCGCATGTAGCCATCTTCGCCCCATCCTGTTCCCCAGGAGTTCCGAAGGAACCACACACCACTCGTGCCCTGGTTGTCATCCCAGCCCACAAGCACGACTGCATGATTGATGTCCGAACAGGTTGGACCACTGAAGACACCACCTGTATATGCCTGAAACGCGCTGTTCACGCATACTGCGACTGAGACTGGTCCATAATCCATAATCGCCTGCTTTATCATGTCAACAGGAGGAATGCTATCCTCAGATGTGATGAATGCCCAGTTGTCTATCCAGTAGTCATGAGGGTAAGGGCAATTGCATGGTGCATCCGTTGCGGTATAGGGGAAATTGGATTCGAGTACAGCACCGTCATCACCACACGGGTCATCTTTCCACTGATGATAGTCATGCGCCCACCAGCCTCCGTTACATCCCCAACCCTCCTGATTGCAACTCACAAGCCACTGCTCAGAAAGATCAACTTCAAGTCCATCCTTGATCAGGATGTTGCACTCGAGCGGTCCAACTGTACCAAAAGCCCAGCAGCTACCGCATGAACCCTGGTTTTTGATTGGTGTGCATCCTCCCTGATCGCACCAGTTGAATTGGGAAGGCAGACTAAGCCTCGGGGTGACTTTCACAAAGCGGGCATGCGCCTTCCAGTCTTCAGGAACAATCAGCCCACACAGCTGATCAAGCGTATACCTCGTTGCAGGATTCTCGCCAACTGTGTAGTTCCAGCCATTCTCAACAATCTCCTGGCGTAGAGCCTCAATGTCAACTGTACAGGGGACCTCCACGCGGTCCTCAACAGTTCGAGGCTGTGCCGATGGAGAGGCAAAGGCAGCAGTTGCAAGCACAAGAACTGCTACCCAGACAAACAGACCAATCCCATTGGGCCTCATTGGCTACACCTCCTCTTGGGATTTACCATCTTTTCGTGGAACTGGAGAGGTCAAAAAAAGGGTGAGCGACGCCGGAGCAAACTCCGGATCAATCAGTCTCACATAAGATTTCATTCACGAACCTTGGCTTGTACGTGAGCCGATCACGTACCTTCAGGGTGAGTGTAGCACAAAACCCCCGAAATTTCAAGCATTCCCGGGGGTCGGAGCCAAAAACGTGCATGCAACATGACTCTCGGAGTCCATACTAGCAACAGCAAGCTGGAACGGAGATTCGCCCGCTGGCAGGTGGAATCCGCTTTGACCTGCCAAGCCAACACGTGCCATAGCAGGGCAAACCTAGAGTCCACAGCCGTGGAAGCTGCTAAGGCCTGCTTCGAAGCTGGTCCACCTGATGCTGTCGCGGCTGGTCGCAGGACCCTTGGCCGGAAAAAGCCATCTCCAAAACATGCCAATGATTCCAAAGGATGCTAGCGAATGCGACTTTTTTGGCTCCGACCCCTATTTTTTGCTTGCTATTATGGAGGAGGTGTTTTATATTGGATACGAGCGAGTCCTAAGGAGCGTGACGGGCGAGGAACTCGCAGCTCTGCTTCCACACCTTAATGCCCTACCCCTTAGCGACTCGCTCAAAGAAATTTGTTCAACTTCGTTACAATCACCTGCCCCCGTGTCACCTTCGATTTTAAACCTGCGGGCGTCGAACTAGGCGGGAGTAAAGGTTATGGTTCCGACTCTCCTAGAGCAAGAGGAGGTGGATTGAATGAAGGCAAGACTCGCAGTCCTAGCACTCGCTGTGGCATTTGTCATCACCGGCTGTGAGACCTTCTTCTCGACCGACGAAGAGAGCCAGACGTTCGCAACACTCGACTATGGAGGCTACACAACCGAGAGTGAGGCACCAGGCTTCGACGATGCAGAGCTACTCGCTTCATATCCCGATGACCAATCCTATGATGATGATATGGCAGACAATCCTCAAGTCATGAATGCCATTCGCAATGGTAGAGCACGTCACTATACTTTGAGGCTGCTCTGGGGAAATCTTGACCATCCAGATACAACAATAAACCCTGGTGAAGATTGCCAGGTCACAGACTGGTCGGGATCGCTTATCGTTGAAGGTGGCGTTGTGATCATCAAGCGTCTCATCCGCTTCGATCGAGGTGATCATATCGTAAGACCACGCCGAAGACCTCACGCGGTTGAATGGATTTCGCACACCAAAGGCCATGTGGATGGAATCCTGTTCAGGATAATTGACACACCCGATCCCTCAGATACCGAGACTGCCAATGTTGTGAAGATAAGAACTGCCCAGTACAGTGTTGAGATCCCGCTTGCTGATCTTAAGGACTACAGGGACTTCGTCGTGATTGACGATTGCAACAAGATCTCCATTGTAGCGACTGATACCAGTCCGCAGCTCTGTCGCAGGGGATTCATGGAAGGCAGATGGATTTCCGAAAGCGATACCTCTGGTTTCTTCAAGGGTATCTGGATTGCTGCGAATGGAGCGATTGCTGGCTATCTCAGAGGGCACTACACGATTGAAGATGGCAACCGCGTGCTCTACGGAAAGTGGATAATGCGTTCAGGAAAGTTCGCCGGTTTGCTCAGAGGCACCTGGACGCCATCAGCCTCCGATGCATTCGGCCCTGACGGCTCCTTTGAAGGACACTGGGTCGATGAAACCTTCACAGTGCGAGGCTATTTCAGAGGCCACTACTGCATCTGTCGGGATTCTTCCGGTTTCTTCCATGGCAGGTGGGCAAGCGTCTGCCGCTAAAACCAACCCGGGGCAGTGAAACACCATTTCACTGCCCCTCATATCTTCTGGTTGCCTCTAATTGAAACGGGCTCGAGCGATTCCTCAAGGGGTGGATAGCAAGCAGCAATCAGCTCTGCGATGTGGACAACTCTCTGCGGCAAACCACTTCGCCGCAGGACATCCTCAAGCTGCATCATGCAACTGGGGCAAGATGTTGCAACTGCATCAGCCTCGGTTGCAGCTATATAGCCTGCCTTCCTCCGCCCTATCTCCCTGGCTATGTCATAGTGGGTAAAACTGAAGAGCCCACCACCGCCACAGCACCTTGTAGCTTCTTCCATCTCGACGAAGGATACATTCGGAATAGCCTGGAGCAGCATCCGCGGCTGTTCTGTGATTCCCTGACCTCGATTGAGATGGCAAGGGTCATGATAGGTCACCTTTATGGGATTAAGACCATCACCACAGAGTCGCCGCTTGCCAAACTTCATCAGGAATTCATTCAAATCGTAAACCTTCGCTCCGAGTGCATTCTTCCTGAATCCAAGTATGGTCTCATAATCGGTCTTCAGTGCCCTCCCACAGGATGCACAGGCGGTTACAATCGCATCGAGAGCATAGGGTTCAAACGCACGAATGTTCTTAAGTGCCAGCTCTCTGCCAGTTCGCCTGTCACCCGAAGTATAAACCGGAACACCACAACACCCTTGCTTACGGGGTGTGACAACTTCAAATTGTTCTCCCAGAAGTATTCGTATGACTGCTCGCCCGATGTTTGTATAGATGAGATTGGTTGAGCATCCGAGGAAGAAGCCGATCCGCATCCTGGGCTTGCCTTTAGGCTTCAGGATCTCACCAAAATCGTCCATAAGGGTCCGCTCGGCAAAGATCGGTAGCGTGCGATTCTTATCGATCTTGACTATTGGCAGCAGGAGTCTGTATGGGCTTGAAGGTGGCAGACAGCGCAATATCTTGCGCTCGATAAAGGCAATCAGCTTGCTGATCGGCGGCAGAAGGCGTCCCCGCCTTAAAAGTTGGCGGAAGATGAATCTCTTGATGAACGGGAACTTGCCTCTGGTAAAGATCTCAGCCCGGGCAGCCAGCACAATCTCATCAACCTTTATTCCACTTGGGCAAATCTCCATGCATGACTTACAGTTCAGACATTTGGAAAGTCTGTCGCTGAATATACTGCTTAAAACCAGATCGCCATCGGCAAGGCCTTCAACAAGAGCAATCTTGCCCCGGGCGCAACCAGATTCATCGAGTATCTCAGCAAACACCGGACAAACCGATCTACAGAGTCCGCACTTAAGGCATCTGTCGATTTCTGATCGAATCGCATCAACAGCAGAATAGTTGGCTGGCGCAGCTTGCTTGAAAAGATCAAGCTGTGTTCCAGTGCCTGTTTGGGATGGCGTCTGGCTGGTTTCAATCATAGAACATTTTACCTGGATTCATTATATTACGTGGATCAATCGAACGTTTAAGACTCAGCATTATCTCATAGCCTGCCTTACCAAGCTCGAGCTTGAGAAATGGCTTCTTATCAAGACCGATCCCATGCTCACCGGATATTGTGCCACCAAGATCAAGGCAAGCACGCATCATCTCACCAATAGCACCGTCCAACCGCTTAAGATCCTCACTATCCTTGCGCTCAAGAAGCAGAGTTGGATGGAGATTGCCATCGCCTGCATGTCCAAAGATTGCTATGCGGATACCGTAGTTTCGAGCAATGGTCTGTATTTTGCCCACCATAGCTGCCAGCGTGCTCCTGGGCACAGTGACATCTTCCAGCACAACCTGACTTGCAAGCCTGGTGAGTGCTAGCAATGCCGATCGTCTTGCTTCCCACAAAAGATCCGCGCGTCCCGGGTCAACCTCCTCATCAACGCCCCCACCGAATTCTTGCTTCAACAGCCTCATGCATTTAGATGCCTCGTGGTCACACACAGATCTGGTACCATCGAATTCAACAAGCAGTAACACGTCACCATCGATCTGCTCTCGATCACTGAAGGTAAGAGACAATTATCGATGATGGCACCGACAGCCTCAGCCGCCTTCGTAACCTCGTCAAAGGTTGCTGCAAGCAATCTTCTCGCTGGAGGAAGGGGTAATACCTTGAGAGTAACCGAGGTTATGAATCCAAGTGTGCCTTCGGAACCCACCATTAGCCTTGCGATATCATAGCCAGCAACACTCTTGACAGTTCTCGCTCCCACCCTGATCACCCTGCCATCTGGATTCACAACCTCAAGCCCGAGCACATAGTTTCTGGTAGTCCCATATTTCAGCCCTCGCGGCCCAGAGGCACATTCAGCAACATTACCACCAATTGTACATGCAGCCTGGCTCGCAGGATCTATTGGATAAAAGAGCCCCTTTGCCTCAAGTTGCCTCTGGATCTCCTCAATTACAACGCCCGGCTGGACGATCGCATAGAGGTCCTCCCTGTGAATCTGTGCTGGGCGATTCAGAAGCTCGGTCGACACCACAATGCCGCCACGGACTGGAATCGAACCACCGGAAAGTCCGGTTCCGGCTCCTCGGGGTGTGACGGGGATCGCTTCCTCGTATGCCAGGCTCATTATTCTCGAGACCTGTTCAGTATCAACTGGCTTGACAACTACCTCAGGTTTGGCTCTGTAACGGGTGGCATCAAATGAATAACAGATCAGAGTCTCTTCATCGGTGAACACATTGTCATTGCCAGCTATTTCCCTGAGTTTGCTGACATACACTGGCTCTCTCATCTTGTCCCCAAAGAAAAAGCAGCCCGGCAAAAGCCATAGGCTGCTATGTCACCCTATGCGCCCTCCCGAGAGCTACTCTTCAGAAGGCTCCGCCTCTTCCTCAGCCTTGGGTTCAGTCCGCTTTGCCTCTTTCTTGGCACGACGAGCTGCCTTAGCCTCTTGGACCTCTTTCGTCTTTTCCGTCAATTCGAGGATTGCCATAGGGGCATTATCGCCACGTCTTGGTCCGAGCTTCACGATCCTGGTATATCCACCGCTCTTGCCTTCAAACCTCGGAGCAAGCACATCAAATATCTTCTTGACCACAGTGGCATCGGAGACATGCTGCAGCGCAAGCCGCCTCGCGTGAAGATCACCGCGCTTGCCCCATGTGAGCAGCTTCTCGGCAAGCCTACGGGCTTCTTTGGCCTTCGCCAGAGTTGTCCGTACACTCTCGTTCACGAAGAGTGATACAACGAGATTACGCAGCATCAATTCTCGATGACTCTTCTTCCTACCAAGCTTTCGTCCTTTTTGCCTGTGCCGCATCTTACCGCTCTTACCTCCGTCAGCCACTAACCATAGTGGGCCTTGAGTTTGGCAGCGACTTCAGCTTTCTTCGCATCCATGTAATAGTCCACATCCATACCAAAGTGGAGTCCCATGCTCGTCAGGATGTCAGATATCTCCTTGAGCGACTTCCTTCCAAAATTCCTGAACTTGAGCATTTCGGACTCTGTTTTCCTCACAAGATCACCGATTGTTTTGATATCAGCATTACGCAGACAGTTACTCGATCTGACTGAAAGCTCAAGTTCATCAACACTACGCTTGAGCAATTCATGAATTCTGATCCATTCTTCGTCAACCTCTTCCACCTCTTCCTCAACAGGCTCTTCCTCCTTGGTTATGAAGAGCTGCAGATGATTCTTCAGGATGCTTGCAGCATAGCTTACTGCATCCTGTGGACTGACACTTCCGTCTGTCCAAAGTTCGAGAATAAGCTTATCGTAGTCTGTCCGCTGACCAACTCGTGTGTTCTCAACCTGGAAGTTCACACGCTTGACCGGGCTGAAATTGGAGTCAAGTGGAATAACCCCTATTGGGCGCTCGCCTTCACCTTGCATTTCCGAAAGCACAAATCCCCTGCCTGTATCCACCTCTATCTCAATCCTCAGCTTCCCGCCTTTATCGAGGGTGGCGATGAGGGTATCGGGGTTCAAGATCTCAACACCAGGCTCACCTGTGAATGAATCAGCAGTGATATCGCCAGGCCCTTCAGCCTCAAGCGTCATCTTCCTCGGCTCGTCAGCAGTAAAATTGAACCTGAGTTTCTTTAGATTCAGGATTATTTCAGCAACATCCTCTCGCACATGAGGTAGTGTGGAGAATTCATGCAATGCCCCATCAATCTTTACATTGGTTATGGCTGCTCCCTGAATTGAGGACAGAAGTACCCGTCTGAGAGCGTTACCTATGGTTGTGCCAAAACCTCTCTCAAGAGGTTCAATGATGAACTTGCCATAAGTATCTGTTGCTGATGTAGTGTCATGCACAACAGCTTTTGGCATCTGTAAACTCTTAAATCTCATAGTGCAGCCACCTCGTCCTTAGGATTGAAGCAGACCCATCACTTGGAGTAGAGCTCAACTATCAACTGCTCCTGGATGGGAACGCCTATGCTTTCCCGGCTTGGCAAATCAACAACTGTTACTGACAGCTGCTCAGGAGAAACCTGTAGCCAACCAAGCGTATCGGCCCCATATCGCTCAAGATTGGCTTTCACCACATCCTTGATTGTATCCCTGGCTGCAATCACATCGCCAACCTTGACCGAATATGAAGGTATGTTGACCACGCGCCCATTGACCGTGATGTGCCTGTGGTTGACCAGCTGCCTGGCTGCATCCCTCGAAGCTGCAAAACCGGCTCTATACACAACATTGTCAAGTCTGAACTCAAGCAACCTGAGCAGATTCTCGCCGGTCACACCCTTCTGACGGGATGCCATCTCGAAGTATCTTCTGAACTGCCGTTCGAGCACGCCGTAGATCCGTTTGACCTTCTGTTTCTCTCTAAGCTGCATGCCATATTCAGTTGTTCGGCGTCTCATCCGCTGACCATGTTCGCCAGGTGGGTACTGACGACGCTCAACTGCACATTTGGTACTTGTGCAACGGTCGCCTTTGAGGAAAAGTTTCATCCCCTCCCTACGACAAAGCCTGCACTTCGACCCGGTATATCTTGCCATCAAGCCCCTCCTTAAACCCTACGCCTCTTAGGTGGTCGACACCCATTGTGCGGTATGGGAGTCACATCACGGATGGCGGTGATATCGAGTCCAGCAGCCTGTAATGATCGAATTGCTGCTTCGCGTGCTGGACCAGGTCCTTTGACCCTTACCTCCACCTTCTTGACCCCATAGCTGAGAGCTTCCTTGGCGCAAGCTTCGCCTGCCAGCGATGCCGCGAAAGGTGTGCTCTTTCTGGATCCCTTGAATCCAACACGTCCTGAACTCGACCACGACACCACATTTCCCTTCGTGTCAGTTATGGTCACGATCGTATTGTTGAAAGTTGCCTGGATATGGGCAATCCCGTTTTCCTCAACTTTCCGATCCTTCCTTTTAGGTCTTCTACCCTTTGGCTTAGCCAAAGCCTCACCCCCCAATGCTCATTAAGATTTTTTCTTCTTTCGGGTCATCACACCCTTCTTTGGACCTTTCCTTGTTCTTGCGTTGGTGTGGGTGCGCTGCCCCCTTACAGGAAGTCCTCTCTGATGCCTGAGACCACGGTAACATCTGATGTCCATAAGACGCTTTATATTACCGGCTATCTCAGAACGCAGAGCTCCCTCTACTTTGTGTTCGTTTTCGATTTTTCTTCTCAGTTTGCCTGTATCTTCTTCACTGAGGATCTTTGTGCGGATATCAGGATCCACCCCGGTCTCCTCAAGAATTCTCATAGCCGTAGATCTTCCAATACCGAAGATGTACGTCAACGCTATGCTTATCTTCTTGTCAGCAGGTAGATCCACTCCAGCAATTCTTGGCACTCTCTTTCCACCTCCTATCCCTGCTTCTGCTTATGCCTGGGATTCTTACAGATGACATACACTACGCCTTTACGTTTGACAATCTTACACTTGGCACAAATCTTCTTGACTGACGCTCTGACCTTCATTGCTCAACTCCGGTTCACTTGTACCTGTAGACTATCCGCCCACGGCCGAGATCGTAGGGAGACAGTTCAACCGTCACCTTGTCCCCAGGAAGTATCTTAATAAAATGCATTCGCATCTTCCCGGAAACATGAGCAAGCACCTTATGTCCGCTCTCGAGCTCAACTCTGAACATGGCATTCGGCAGTGCCTCCACTACAGTCCCCTCAACCGTTATTCCTTCCTCTTTTGCCACCTCGCTAAACCACCTCCACGCGCTCCTAAAGCACGGTTAGAATCTCAGCCCCATCATCCCTCACAACAACTGTATGCTCAAAATGGGCTGACAGCCGCCCATCCTTGGTAACAAAAGTCCAACCATCCCCCCTTACCACAACTTCAGAGCCACCTGCATTCACCATCGGCTCAATCGCAAGTGTCATTCCGCTTTTGAGCAAAGGACTCCTACCAGGAACAACAAAATTCGGAACCTGGGGTTCCTCATGCATCTGTTGCCCAATACCATGACCGACAAGATCGGTCACGACTGAGAATCCCTCCTTCTCAACAACTGACTGAACAGCTTGTGATATGTCAACAATGTGGTTGCCATCTTTTGCAGCAGCCACACCCGCCATAAGAGCATTTCTGGTCACTTCAAGCAGCCTCTCAGCCTCCTCATCGATTGAGCCAACAGGGAAGGTGGCTGCACCATCACCATAGTAGCCGCCCTTGAGTACACCGACATCTATACTTATGATATCGCCTTCCTCAAGTTCCCGACTTCCAGGGATGCCATGGACAACCTCAGAGTTCACAGATGTACATATGTTTGCCGGAAAACCCCTGTAGCCTTTGAAAGCCGGGATAGCGTCATGGGATTTTATGAAGTCCTCGGCTGCCCTATCGAGATCACAGGTTTTAACTCCCGGGGCAATCATCTGACGTAGCATCTCAAGAGTACCGGCCACAAGCCGCGAGCTCTCCCTCATCAGTTCGATCTCTTCTTCAGTCTTGACAAGCTTCCAATCGCTGGTTTTCACATCAGTCTGAGGCACTAACTTTGCCTCACCTCCGTCAGGATTCCCATGATCGATGCGAACACCTCATCGACACTGCCTTCGCCGTCCACCTTCCGAAGGATCCCCTTCGAATCATAGTAGTCAGCAAGCGGCAGCGTATCATTCCTGTAGACGTTAAGTCGTGTCCTCACCGTCTTTTCCTCATCATCACTTCTAAGGACAAGCTCAACCCCGCAACGATCACAGAGGTTATCACGCTTGGGTCGATCCGTGTCAAGGTTGTAGAGAGCATGACACGCGGGACAGATTCGTCTCCGGGTCAGTCTTCTCACAACCGTTTCATCAGCGACCTCTATCAGAATCGCAAGATCTATGGTTTCACCACGCTGAGTCAGAATTTCATCAAGCCCCATGGCCTGGGCCAGAGTCCGGGGGAAGCCATCGAGGATATAGCCGCCGGTACAATCCGTTCCATCCACGCGTTTCTCAATAAGTGCAAGCATGATATCGTCAGGAACAAGCTGGCCAGCATCCATATATGATCTCGCCTTTTTGCCGAGATCTGTCCTGCGAGCGACTGCCTCACGCAGGATGTCGCCAGTTGATATCTGAGGGATATTCATACTCTCACTTACCATCCTCGCCTGGGTGCCCTTACCTGAGCCAGGCGGTCCCAGAAACACTAACCTCATCTTCTCCCCCTCAACCTGCCCTTCCTCAAGAAGCCTTCGTAATGACGCATGATCAGATGCGATTCTATCTGCTGCAATGTATCAAGGGCGACACCGACCACGATCAGAAGCCCTGTCCCCCCAAAATAGAATGGAGCCTGGAATTTATAGATAAAAATCGACGGAAGAATGGCAATAAAAGCAAGGAACAATGCCCCGGGCAAGGTAACCCTGGTGAGCACCCGATCGATATACTCGGATGTTCTTCTGCCAGGACGTATTCCAGGGATGAATCCCCCATATTTCTGCATGTTGTCAGCCAGGTCCTGAGGGTTGAAAACGATTGCCGTGTAGAAGTAGGCAAAGAACACAATCATTATGGCGTAGAGGATGTTATAGAGCGCAGATGAAGGTGTCATGTAATTGGCAAATGTCTCCATGAAGCTGAATTTCTTGAAGAAGGTGGCAATCGTCGAAGGGAACATAAGAATCGACTGAGCAAAGATTATAGGGATAACTCCCGCAGTGTTAACTCTCAACGGAATATGTGTGCTTTGACCACCATAGATGCGTCTGCCAATAACGCGTTTAGCATATTGAACAGGGATCTTGCGCATTGCCTGGGTCATAACAACCACGCCAGCAACAATCAAGACCATGAGAAGCAAGAGGAAGATAAGCGTAAAGAGTTTCATGGATCCAATTCTGAGCGATTCAATGGTTCTGAAGATATCATTGGGATACCTCGCTATAATCCCTGTGAAAATGAGCAGAGATATCCCGTTGCCTATACCTTTTTCTGATATTTGTTCACCCAGCCACATCAGGAAGATAGTTCCTGATGTCAAGGTCACCATTGTAAGCAACATGAACGATATGGTCGGATTTGGCACGATAGGTCTGGAAGCAGGAGTTGGCATATTCATCAGGAAGTTGGCAATACCAAAAGCCTGAAGCATTGACAGCAAGACAGTTCCATAACGCGTGTATTGTGTGATCTTACGCCTGCCTTCTTCACCTTCCTTGTGCAGCTTCTCGAAGTACGGGATGACTGCTGTCAACAGCTGCATGATAATTGAAGCGGAGATATATGGCATTATCCCCAGTGCGAAGATGGTTGCCCTGCGAAATGCACCTCCCGCGAACATATCATAAAGACCGAGCAGCGTGCCTTTGCTCCGCTCAAGCGCCTCAGCAAGTGCTAACCTATCAATTCCCGGGACAGGAACGTAGCTGCCGATCCTGAAAACCACAAGCAAAGCTATGGTAAAGAGGATGCGCCTCCTCAATTCCGGAATCCTGAATATGCTCTGGAACTTGTCAAACACGCTTACGTCCTCCCAAGTTCATCCGAAAAGATTTATTTGATAAGGGTTACAGTTCCACCAGACTTTTCAATCAGCTCTTTGGCCCTGGCAGAGATTGCGTGGGCAGTTATCCTGAGCGGAAAGGATACTTCACCACGACCAAGGATCTTCACCCTAGCACTCTTCTTGCTGATAAGCCGCTTGGAAGCAAGTGTGTCGGGATTGACCTCTTCTCCCTCTACGAACTTAGCTTTAAGACTCTCAAGATTAACGATCTCATACTCAATGCGCGTTGGATTCTTAAAACCCCGCTTGGGTAAACGTCGCTGCAGGGGCAGCTGTCCACCCTCAAACCATCTCTTGACCTTGCTTCTCGCTTTCTGTCCCTTGTCTCCACGGCAGCTACGCCTGCCGTGACCGCTACCAGGCCCACGACCAACCCGCTTGCGCTTCTTCTTTGCACCCGGTGCAGGACTTAGTTCGTTAAGCTTCACTTGTCTTACTCTCCTCCTCGACAACTTCCACGGTCACCAGATGTCTGATTTTGTCAATCATGCCGCGGATGGTTGGACTGTCACTGTGCTCGACAACACTACCAGGATGCTTCAGTCCAAGTGCCCGCAAGATACGTTTGTGCTTCTCGATCTTGCCTATTCCACTTCTTATCTGCCTAATTCTCAGCCTTGCCACTTTCACCATTCTCCGCGAAACCTAAGACCTCAGGAATTGTCATCCCTCTCAGTTTTGCAACATCAGATGCCCGCCTGAGCTTTAGCAGAGCATCCATTGTAGCCTTGACAACATTATGGGGATTATTTGAACCAAGTACCTTCGTAAGAATATCCTTGATACCTGCCGGCTCCAAAACCCCTCTCACCGCACCTCCTGCGATTACCCCTGTTCCTGGAGAAGCCGGCTTGAGCAAGACCTTCCCGGCACCACTTTTGCCCACAACTTCGTGGGGTATCGTAGTTCCAAGCATGGGGATCCTGACCATGCTCTTTCGCGCCGCTTCACTGCCTTTCCTTATCGAGTCAGCCACCTCATTTGCCTTACCCAGCCCGATCCCAACTGAACCCTTGCCATCGCCAACTGCAACAATCGCATTAAAACTGAATCGCCTGCCCCCCTTGACAACCTTGGCAACACGATTGATGTGGATTACATGCTCAATGAGCTCCGTCTCTTCACCTTCCGCAGATTCAACCACCCGTCTTCTCAAACCTGGCGAGCGAACTACCGGACGGGTTTCCTTGGTAGCTTCCTTGGTAGCTTCCTTGGTAGCTTCCTTGCCTGGTTCAGTGACTTCCGCAGCCACCTCGTCGGTGCTCTTCTCGATCACCTCAGATGCTTCGGTTGCCTCGCTTGAAGCCTCGGAGGCTTTACCTTCGGTTTCATTAGTGTCTTTTGCCTTCTCACTAGCATCTTCTGGCAAAGTCCAACCCCCTTCTGACCCTAAAACTCTAATCCGGCCTTGCGAGCTGCATCAGCCAATGCCTTGATCCTGCCATGATAGCGATACCCGGCTCTGTCAAAAACGACCCTGTTAATGCCTTTCTTGATCGCTCGCTCGGCAAGAATCTCGCCGACGGCACGGCTTTCAGCAAATCTCTCCTTATCCTCTTTTATCTTCTCTGCGATCATCTTCGCTGAACCACAAGCACCTGCGATGGTACGACCGCCAACATCATCAACTATCTGAGCATAGATGTGCTTGTTACTTCTAAAAACCACCAGTCGAGGACGTTCCGCTGTCCCCTTTATCTTCTTCCTGATCCTTAAGTGTCGTCTCTCTCTTCCACCAAGCCTCTTAGCCATCAGTTATCACTCCATTAGCCTTGGGCAGCTCCAGCCTTTCCAGCTTTCCGCCTTACGTGCTCATCCACATATCTGATCCCCTTGCCCTTATAGGGCTCAGGTGGGTCAATTCCCCTTATCTCTGCCGCGACCTGTCCAACGACCTCCTTGTCAATGCCGCTAACTATGATCTTGGTCGGGGCAGGAACCTCAACCTTAACATCATCCCTTACCTCATAAACAACCGGATGCGATTTTGACACCGTCAAGGTGAGTTTCTTCCCCTGAAGCTCAGCCTTAAAGCCAATTCCCTGAATCTCCAGCTCTTTCTTAAAGCCCTCGGTTACCCCCTTGACCATATTGGCTACCAGCGCACGGCACGTACCGTGTAGTGCCCGATGAAATGGCAGGTCTGTCGGTCGCTCGAACTTTACGGTTCCATCCTCGATCTTGATCTTGATAATGGGATGAAATCGCCTTTCCAAACTGCCCTTTGGCCCCTTCACCCGAACCAGGTTACCTTCGATCTTCACATCGACGCCTTCAGGTATTCCTATGGGTTTCTTACCAACTCTCGACATAACCCAACCTCACTTACCAGACTTTACAGATAACTTCGCCACCTACGCCCAGTTTTCTGGCCTCTTTGTCAGTTATCACACCTCTGGATGTACTTATGATGGCTATGCCCAATCCTCCCTGGACTCGAGGTATCTTCCTTGCGTCAGCATACCGTCTCAAGCCAGGGGTTGAGACACGCTTAATCCCGGTTATCACAGGTCGTTCATCGTCGGTGTACCTAAGGTAGATACGTAGCTTGCCCTGCTTGCCATCCTCGATATACTTGTAGTTGCTGATGAATCTTTCCCTCAGCAGCACCTTTAGGATCTCGGTCTTCATGCGTGAGGCTGGAACCTCAACACGCTTAAGCTTGGCATGACAACCGTTCCTGATAACTGTCAACATGTCCGCAATTGGGTCAGAAACTGACATCAAGTACACCCCTCATCTGGAATTGTCTACCAGCTAGCCTTTATGACCCCAGGTATCTGACCCATCAGAGCCAGTTCCCTGAAGCAGATTCTGCAAACACCGAACTTCCTCAAATACCCTCTTGCCCTGCCGCAACGATGACACCTGTTGCGCTGTCTCACCTTGAACTTAGGCTGCTTGCGCCATTTTTCCATCTTAGCCTTTGTAGCCACCTATCATCCTCTCCTAGCTTCTAATTGGCATCCCCAGACCCTTAAGCAATTCAAGGGCCTCTTCGTCGGACTCCGCTGTGGTCTGAATTGTTATGTCCATTCCCCTGATCTTGATGACTTTATCGTAGTCGATCTCAGGAAAAACTATTTGCTCCTTGATACCGAACGTATAATTGCCATGTCCGTCAAAGCTGTGTGGCGAAAGCCCTCTGAAATCCCTGATTCTGGGAATGGCTGCATTCACGAGTCTGTCAAAGAACTCATACATCCTCGTTCCCCGGAGTGTGACCTTGCATCCGATAGCCATACCCTTACGCACCTTAAAACTTGCCACTGACTTTTTGGCTCGGGTGATCGCCGGACGCTGTCCGGTTATCATCATCAGGTCTTCCACTGCGGCGTCGAGCAACTTGGCATCCCTTATAGCATCACCAACCCCCATGTTTACCACTATCTTCGAAAGCCTTGGCACCTGATGTATGTTCTTGTATCCAAACCGACTCTGAAGAGCTGGTACCACCTGTTCGCGATACCGCACAAGAAGCCTCGGCACATAACCAGGTTCCACCTGAGTTGAAACGTCAGCTTCTGATTGCTGTTGTTTTGCCTTCTTCTCGTCTGCCACCTTAACCTAGCCCTCGCTTAAGTTTTACCAATTATTTCATTGCACTTATCACAAACTCTCACTCTGCGTCCCTCGACAAGCCTTGTTCGTTTCGGTCTGGTCCCCTCACCACACCTCGGGCAGATGACCATCACATTTGACACATGGATCGGTCCTTCCTTCTCAATTACCCCTCCGGGCTCCATTCGAGAGCGAGCACGCGTATGTCTCTTGATGAAATTCACACCCTCAACAATTATGCGCTGTTTATCGGGAAAGACTTTGAGAACCTTACCAGTCTTGCCCTTGTCATCACCGGCAATAACTATGACCGTATCATCCTTCGCAACCCGCATTACGCAAAGCCCTCCATCACACAACCTCCGGGGCAAGCGAAATTATCTTCATGAAATGCTTGTCCCTCAGCTCCCGAGCAACAGGACCAAAGATTCTCGATGCCTTCGGCTCCCTGTCCTCATTGATAAGCACAGCCGCATTCTGATCGAAACGGATATATGAACCATCCGATCTTCTGTATTCTTTCTTTGTCCTTACAACCACTGCCTTGGCGATCTGTCCTTTCTTGATATCACTATCCGGTAGAGCATCCCTAATACTCACAACAATGATATCGCCAACTCTCGCGTATCTGCGGAATGAACCACCGAGCACCCTTATGCACTTAGCTGTTCGCGCACCTGAGTTATCAGCGATTGTGAGTATTGTCTGTACCTGTACCATCTCTAACCTCGCCTATTGCGCCTTCTTTATTATTTCCACAACCCGCCACCGCTTTAGCTTACTGAGCGGTCTGCACTCCGCAATCCTTACAAGATCACCTTCCTGACATTCATTCTTGGCATCATGCGCATAGAAACGAGGGGTCTTGCGAACCACCTTGCCATAGACCGGATGCCTGAATCGCTGTTCAACGGCGACAACAACCGTCTTGTTCATCTTATTGCTTACAACAACCCCCGTTCTCGTCTTTCGCTTCGTTTCCTTCATCTCTACTCTTCCTTAAGATTTGGTTTCTCGTCAGCACCGCCTGTACGGGGTGAGCCAGGCAGCTTGTGGATGCCCAGCTCATCCTCTCGCAAGATAGTAAGTACCCTGGCAAGATCCCTTTTCAACTCACGAAGCTTCAACGGATTGTCCAGTTTCTGGGTTGAGACCCTGAATCTCAGATTGAAGAGTTCCTCCCGCAGATCCCTGGCAGCCCGTTCAAGCTCCTCTCTTGTCATCTCACGATATTTCTCTGGTTTCATCAGTGCACACCCTCCCTAACGAGGAAGCGTGTCTTTATTGGTAACTTGCGCGCCGCAAGTGTCATGGACTCTTCAGCAAGCTCAGGGTTGACACCCGCCAGCTCGAAAAGGATACGTCCAGGCTTAACAACCGCCACATAGTGCTCTGGGCTACCCTTTCCTTTTCCCATTCTGGTTTCAGCTGGCTTGGTGGTCACAGGCTTGTCAGGGAATATTCTCACCCAAAGCTTGCCTCCTCTCCTGACATGTCTTGTTATGGCTACACGAGCAGCCTCTATCTGCTTTGCAGTAATCCATGCCGGCTCGAGTGCCTGAAGAGCAAACTCCCCAAATTCAATTGAAGATCCTCTCCACGCCTTTCCCTTCATCCTACCTCGTTGCTGCTTCCGATATTTGAGTCTCTTAGGACTTAGCATCGCTTAGCTCCTTGAGGCGCTTTGACCTTTTTCAGTCTCAGGGAATTTCTCTCCGTGAAAGATCCATACCTTAATCCCGATGGTTCCATACGTTGTCCGCGCGGTTGCTCGAGCATAGTCAACATCAGCCCTTAAGGTATGAAGCGGAACACGTCCATCCATATAGTGTTCGCAGCGTGCCATTTCCGCACCGCCAAGTCGTCCCTTGCATTGAATCTTGATGCCCTTGGCACCAGCCCTCATCGACGCTGCAATTGCCTTCTTCATTGCTCTCCTATGTGACACTCGCTGCACAAGCTGGCTGGCAATGTGCTCAGCTACAAGCTTGGCATCGAGCTCTGGTTTTTCGACCTCTTGAATGTTCACATGGATTTCCTTCTTGGTGACATGCTGAAGCTCATCCCTCAGCTGATCCACCTCAGCACCCTTCCTACCGATTACTATTCCAGGTCTTGCTGTATGAATGGTAACTGTTATCTTCTTGGGTGCCCTATCGATTATCACACGTGAAATGCCAGCCCGATGGAGCCGACTGGTTATGTATCTTCTTATGAAGATGTCCTCCCGAAGCAGATCTGCGTAGTCTTTCTTCGCATACCAACGTGAGTCCCACGTTCTAATGATTCCCAGTCTGAAACCTATCGGATTAGTCTTCTGACCCAAACCGTGACCTCCTTTACTTCCTACCCTTCCTGGGTTTGCTCACAAGTCTTGCCCTTCGTGTCTTCTTGAAGGTTTCTGGCATTTCAGTGGAAACAGTCACCTTGATGTGACTCATACGTTTCCTTATCCTCGATGCCCTCCCAAATGCCCTCGGTTTCCATCGATGCATTATCGGTCCAGGATCGATGACCGCTTCCTTGACAAAAAGCTCATCAGGATCAAGTTTCCCACTTCCCTCCTTATCTATGGCATTGGCGATAGCCGAATTCAGCGTTTTGGTTATCAGCGTTGCCGCTTTCTTAGGCGTAAACTTCAGTATGGCAAGTGCTTCATTCACTGGCTTTCCCTTTATCAGGTCAGCTGTGAGCTTCGCCTTTCTGGGCGAAATCAAGACGAACTTAGTTACCGCTCTGGCTTCCATTCAAAATCCCTCACTTCACCCTTGTAGTTCTTTCAGCAAGCTTGCCTCCATGACCTCTGAAGGTTCGAGTCGGCGCAAATTCACCTAGCTTATGACCAACCATGTTCTCCGTAATGAAGACCGGTATGAACTTGTTACCATTGTGAACGGCAATGGTATGACCAACAAACTCGGGGATGATGGTTGAAGATCTCGACCAGGTTCTGACGACCTTCCTATCACCTGTCCTGTTGAGTTCACTGATCTTCTTCAGCAATTTCGGATGAACATAAGGTCCCTTCTTCAGAGATCTTGGCATACCCCTTTATCCTCCCTATTTCTTCTTTCTTCTTCTGACTATGTACTTATCGCTTATCTTACGCTTACGGGTCCTATAACCTTTCGTCGGCCGTCCCCAGGGGGAACAAGGATGCCTGCCGCCGGAACTCTTGCCTTCACCACCACCCATTGGGTGATCGACTGGATTCTTGGCTACACCCCTGACTCGCGGTCGACGACCAAGCCATCGTGTTCTTCCCGCCTTGCCCGAGGTTATGTTCTCGTGATCAACATTGCCCACCTGACCGATAGTCGCCAGGCACTCCAGCCTTGCAAGTCGAACCTCGCCTGACGGAAGCCTCAGGTGAGCATAATCACCTTCCTTGGCA
>JALGWB010000323.1 GCA_025774405.1 bacterium | reverse complement strand
TGCCACGAATTTCCCCTGGCGCAGTTTTCTCATAATGGAAAAGGTTGACGTCCGCTTAACCACCTCGATCCCTGCTTGCCTCCGCAAAGTATTCATCAGATCCTGAACAAGCGGATTCCGCTGAATACCCACAACGAAGACCACGGGATAGCCCAGCCTTACAAGTGCACAGCCAAGAAGCTCCCAGCTCCCAAAATGACCGGTGACAAGAAGAGTTCCACGTGCTTGCTTCTTTGCACGATCGAGATGGTGAAGCCCGATGCATTCGATATTTTCGCTTATGAACTCCGTATCGATTGACGCCAGTCTCGCCATCTCGGCGAGCCCCATTGCAAAGTTAGCGTAGCTCCTTCTGGCAATCCTGAGCAACTGATCTGGACCATAGAATTTTCCCAAACACAACCGAAGGTTATCGAGCGTGACTCGTCTTCTGTAGCGTATCACCTCAAAGACCAACAGCCCGGCAAGATATGCAACCTTCATGGCGATCCCCACGGGAAGAATTCGCATCAACAACACGAAGCAACGGGCACAGATATATTCAAGCCAGTCTTTAACCGTTGCCCGTCTCATCCAATGAGCCTTGCTAGCCAACCTCTCCTGAGATCTATAGCATCAGATGGACATATCTCATGACAGCACAAACAGCTCAGGCAATTTTCGTCCTGCACTGTCATCCTCTCGTGAGTTCTTAATATAGCCCCAGCTGGACATATCTCCTCGCATCTTCCGCACAAGGTACAATTGGCATTTATTTGAGGCCGAACCCAAAAGAAACGGCTGACAAATCTTGACATGAATCGAGGAACTAACCTGAACTTCCAGTTGCTCGGAATTGCAAAACTGGCGGGACGGATGGCCTGAATCGAAGTGCCCTCGATCCGGATCTTTGCAAGATCCGCTTCACCCAATCCCCTTTTGTAGGCTTCGCTCGTCGTCGGAACAACAAGTGGATCAATCCCGACAGCCTTTGCAAAGACGGCATCCAAAGCCACCCCATCATGGCTTGCAGCTATGAACCCAAGATGTTTCGGATTGCCGGATGACGGACCCTGACCTTCCATTGCGATAATTGCATCAAGCAGGTTTACCCAGGGTTTGACTATCGTGAAGATATCGACCAAAGCCTTGCTCATCGCGCCCGGCGATGGGTTCTCAAGATGAAGTCTGGACTTCATGAATCCAGGAACACAGCCGAAAGTGTTTTTGACGCACCCTGTGAGGATAGTCAGCACATGGGTTTTGGCCTTCGCAAGATTGACAATTCTATCGAAGTCAAAGATACACCTTGCCAGTTGGTAGCTCCTGTCGCCCACCCTGCACTCTGTCCATCCACTTGCCTCAAAGTTGACGAGTTCAACACCTCGCTTCCTGCAAACTTCGGCTATACCGGTTTGATCCCAAACCCTTTCGACCCCATGAAGTGCACCAGCCGGACTATCTCCGACTGCAACGTGAGAACCCCGATCCTGAAAAAAAGCGATCACAGCCTCAACAAAGACAGGGTTGGTCGTCACCGCTTTTTCAGGTGTTCTGGCTGATAGCATGTTGGGCTTAAGAAGGATGTGCTTTTCCTTGAGATCAGCCTTTTCAAGTATGGGTGAAAGAATGTTATCAACTGCTTGGCGCAGATACTCTAAGCTGTAGCTCCCGCATTTTGCTATCCAGACCTTTGAGGCTGGCTTATTGCCTGACATAGAACTTCCCCGGCAGACATCTGGCTATGCCCTTGCTTTCCAGGCGAAAAAGAGTGGCGATGACAAGGCGTGTTTCCAATTGCGCCACTCTCGCTATCTCATCAACATGAGCAGGCACCGTTGAAAGCAGCTGGAATATTCGGCGCTCTTCTGGATCCAGTTCACCGGTGATCAAATCCCTTTCGGCATCGGGTGGCGACAACTGCACCTGTGGGGCTATTTCAGCAATGATGTCTTCTGCCGATTCCACCACCGTAGCTCCTTCCTTTAGCAGCCTGTTGACACCACCACTCTGCGGCAGCATGGGTGAAGATGGAACAGCGAAGACCTCCCGGTTCTGTTCAAGTGCAAACCCGGCTGTGATGAGAGCCCCGCTATTCGTAGCCGCCTCAACCACCACTGTGCCAAGGCAAAGTCCACTTATGATGCGATTGCGTCTTGGAAAGTTCTGCTTGAGCGGTGGTGTTCCGGGCACCAACTCAGTAACTATCAACCCGTTTGCAGCAATGTTCTCAGCAAGAGCACGATTCTCCGGCGGATAGATGATATCGATTCCGCTCCCGAGAACAGCCAGGGTCGACCCGCCAGCTTCAAGCGCACCTTCATGCGCTGCCGTGTCGATGCCGCGCGCAAGACCGCTGACTATTGTCAGTCCACTGCTGGCAAGATCGAAAGCGAGTTTTCTCGCCATGTTGATCCCCGCAAGTGATGGTCTGCGCGATCCAACAATGGCAATCGCACCATGCTGAAGTAGCCTGGTTCTACCCTTGCAGAACAGGATAGGCGGTGGCGAAGAAATCTCCTTCAGAAGCGGGGAATAGGCCTGATCATTGAGAAGCACTGCCTCGCACCCCATGCGCCCCAGTTTGTCTTTAAGCGCTTTTGCCTCCAGGATGGAAGCTTCAAGAACATCTCCATCATCCCTGATTCCAAGCTGAGACACGATCGAACCGACTGAGATGGTCTTTTTGGCATCAACAGCCTTTAGGTATCCAACCAGCCTGCCCCCCGAAACAAGTCCTGAAAGTATGAGACCGAGCAGGATTTCATCTTG
>JALGWB010000322.1 GCA_025774405.1 bacterium | reverse complement strand
CGATATGGATTCACAGGTTGTATGAAGGGAGGAATCACACTGATGTGACCCCCTCGGTGGCAGGCGGTGCGTTGAGTTCAAAGCTTGAGCTGAAGAACCTGGCGGCTAGCGATACCCTATTGCTTGCTTTCAAGGTCAAACCCGAGAAGATACCGATCACTTTCAAACTTGCAATTGATGGCAGAAACGCCATGAAACATACCTACCTTGGAACATCACTTTCCACGCCACCTGCAATGCCGTTTATGCAGAAACCCGGTAAGCCGAGGGTTATCTCTGACACAAGACCAGACTGCCAACTCGATCCGCCTTACTTTCTGATCTGGTACGACCAAAGTCCCTACACTGAACAGACTTACTTTAAGCTCGACGAAGAGACGAAGCGTGAATTGAAATCGCTTGGATATATCCAGTAACCATCAGCAAGGAGGATTGAAGATGATACGCATGATGCTTTTGATATTGCTGGTGCTCTGCCTTACAACACCTGTCATTTCAAAACCTCTCACAACCTACATCAGCGAGGCTCAAGATGCCGCTGCCGCTGGGAAGCTCGAACAAGCCGTCGAGATCATGAAAACGGCCTTATCGGAATACCCCGATAGTGCAACTGCCTATGCCTATATGGGACTCTATAAGGGGATGCAGGCAGGCGAGGCCACCAGTTTCTTAGAGGCAGGGGTTCTCACCTCTGAATCGTTTGGGTTTCTGGATAAGGCTGTTGAACTCGATGCCAGAAACTTGAGGGCTCGATACTGCCGCGGCTTAGTAGGAGTCAAGGTACCGGAGTTCCTCGGGAGGCTTGATCAGGCAATTGCTGATCTCGAGTTCGTTACGAAAGCCTACGAAACTTCTCCGAATGAAGACAAGCAGGCGCTTGCAATCCAGGCTTATGCCCTTCTTGCAGAAGGCTATGGCAAACAGGGCAAGACAGAGCGTGCTGCCGAAGCCTTGAGAAAGCATGATGAACTTGCACCTGAGACACAACTTTCAGAACAGGAGCAAGCAGGCAAGGCAGCAGGTGAGCCTCAGGAAGTCGAAGTCGAGCAACTTTCGATTCAGGATCTTGAAGAGAGACTCGCTGTCGACCCTCGGAATGTAGGGCTGATGACGGCTCTGGGGAAAGCTTACTCCGACGCCGGTAAGTTTCAAGCTGCAGAAGAGGTACTTCGAAAAGCAATTGCAATTGACAGTACTTATGCCCCGGCATACAAGCAGCTCGGTGCTGCAATGGCGGTTTCAATGCGTGGCCAGATCTATGATGAGCGAATCCACGAAGACACAAGTTGGGCAGCCGACAGAGCATTTGAGATTATGAAGGTACTGGATCGGGCGGTAGAGCTTGCCCCAGATGATTTGGAAGCAAGATTCCTGCGAGGCGTGATGGGTATCAATTTACCCTTCTTTGTTGGAAAGCTCGAGCAGGGTATTGCAGACCTTGAAGCAGTCTTCAACGGTGATAGCCCCCCAGAACTCAAAGCCCAGGCTGGTTACTATCTTGGTATGGGCTATCAGCGTAAGGGTATGACTTACTGGCGGAAAGTGCTCAGCGATTATGGTGACCTACCCATTGCCAGGATGGTTCTCGAAGGGATGCAACCACCCGTCGAGAAGCCGGATCTATCAGATTACAGCCGCCCGTTAGTCGCAATTGACTTCATTATAGCCTTCCAGGATGAACTTCCTCCTCAGGTGGCTGTCTGGGTGGAGACGGAGACAGGTGACTATGTTCGCACCATCTATGTCTCAGGCTTCAGCGGGCATGCTAAGGAAGTGCAGCCGGTGCTTCCGGTGTGGGCCCGCACATCAGATTTTGTCGATGCTGATGCTGTCACGGCTGCAAGCATCGATCTGGGCGAACATACCTATGTCTGGGATCTTACCGACTTGGAAGGCAAGATTGTTGCGACTGGCAATTACGTTATAAAAGTTGAGGCAACATTCTGGCCAAGCAATAAGTATCAGCTTGTTGCTGCACCCATAAAGATCGGTTCGTCTGAAGATAGGGTGGTCATCCGGGAGGGCGACTTTGTCCCGTATCTTGAAGTATCCTATCTACCATAGGACCCCTTCTTGAAGGAGTACTCGGAATGATGCGAGTCACCACATCGAAGGCACAAGGAGAACCTGCTCCAGAATTGGAATCGAGGAAATTCCACCGGCTTGTGCTTGCACTGATTCCCATCTTTGTCATAGCCACTACGTTTATCCCTGCTCCACCCCAGACGCCCCGCCATGAGGTAAGGGACGTAATCCACGGTGTTGAGATCGTTGATCCCTACCGCTGGCTGGAGGACCAGAACAGCCCTCAGACCCGGGCATGGATAGAAGCCCAGAATGAATATACTCAAATGATCCTGAGCCAGCTTGAGGGACGGCAAGAGGTTGAGCGCCTGGTCTCTGAATTCGCAAGGCTTGAAACCTACACTGTGCCATTGCACCGCCAGGATCGCTATTTCTTTATGAAAAGGAAGGCAAATGATGAATTGAATCTTATCTGTATGCGGCTGGGATTTGACGGTGATGATGTGATACTCATCGATCCTCATCCCTTCAGTCCTGACCACAGTAAAAATGTCAATCTCATGCAAGTCTCAGATGATGGTTCGCTTCTCGCCTATGGTATCCGTGAGGGCGGCGAAGATGAGGTAGTCTTGAAGATCTTTGATGTCGATAATCGTAAGGATCTTCCCGACGCCTTCCCAAAGGGTCGCTACTCAAGCATAGTTTTTCGTTCGGATGCAAGTGGCTTCTATTAT
>JALGWB010000321.1 GCA_025774405.1 bacterium | reverse complement strand
GACACCCTCGCCTGACAAAGAGCTTGCCAGATACTGAAAGAATTTGTACTTTTCCTAGGCGCTTTTGCATTGATCCCTTCCAAATGTAGGCTATGTGGTCTTGACTTGTGACTTCTAAGGAGGTCAGAGATGGCTAAGCAAATCGAGTTCAATACCGAAGCGAGAGCTCTCTTGAGAGCCGGTGTCGAGAAACTTGCCGACGCAGTCAGCATCACTCTTGGGCCGAAAGGACGCAACGTGGTGCTCGATAAGAAATTCGGATCCCCTGTGGTAACAAATGATGGAGTGACCATTGCCAAGGAGATTGAACTCGAGGATCCTTATGAAAATCTCGGAGCTCAGATGATACGAGAGGTCGCATCCAAGACTCATGATGCAGCCGGAGACGGCACCACCACCGCAACAGTATTGGCACGCGCCATGGTTGTCCAGGGACTCAAGCACATCCAGGCCGGGGTGAACCCAATCGCGCTCAAAAGAGGCATGGATAAGGCTGTTGATGCAGCAGTGGAGCATATCAGGAAACAGGCCAAGGCTGTACGGACAAGAGATGAGATTGCTCAGGTTGCAACGGTTTCGGCGAACAATGACACTGAGATAGGTAAGCTCATTGCGGACGCGATGGAGCAGGTCGGCAAGGAGGGTGTGATCACTGTTGAGGAAGCTGAAACCCTTAAGACAACTTTTGAGGTTGTTGAAGGCCTGCAGTTCGATCGTGGCTACCTTTCGCCCTATTTCATAACCGATGCTGGCAAGATGGAAGCAGTCCTTGAAAACTGCCTCGTACTTATCCACGACAAGAAGATCAGTACGATGGCCGATGTGATTCACATCCTCGAGAAGGTAGCCCAGACAGGTAGACCACTGCTCATCATTGCTGAGGATGTGGAGGGTGAGGCTCTGGCCACCCTGGTCTTGAACAAGCTTCGTGGCACACTTCCGTGCTGCGCAGTCAAGGCACCTGGCTTCGGCGAACGGCGTAAGGCGATGCTTGAAGATATAGCAATTCTTACCGGCGGGCGTGTGATTTCGGAGGAGGCGGGTCTTAAGCTCGAGAATGCTGTACTGGGTGATCTCGGGACGGCGAAAACCATCCGAATCGATAAGGACAATACGACGATTGTTGGAGGCAAAGGAAAGAAGCAGGATATTCAGCTGAGGATCAATCAGATACGTAAGCAGATTGAAATGGCAACCTCCGACTATGACCGGGAGAAGCTTCAGGAGAGATTGGCCAAGCTGGTTGGCGGAGTCGCGGTGATCAAAGTTGGTGCCGCTACTGAGACCGAAATGAAGGAGCGTAAAGCCCGAGTCGAGGATGCTCTGGCTGCCACACGATCTGCAGTTGAGGAAGGCGTGGTTCCTGGTGGAGGCGTGGTCCTTATAAGGGCGATTCCCCTGATCGAGAAGATGAATCTGACAGGTGACGAGAAGATCGGGGCGATGGTGGTTGCCAAGGCGCTTGAAGCGCCGGCCCGCACGATTGCCAACAATGCTGGTGCCGAGGGCTCGCTTGTTGTTGAGCATATCAAAGCCAAGAAAGGCAGTGTTGGTTTCAATGCCCTAAGTGGTAGATATGAGGATCTGGTTGCTTCCGGTATAATCGATCCTGCAAAGGTTGCAAGAACAGCTCTTCAGAATGCAACCAGCGTAGCGGGGTTGATGTTGATCACAGAAGCCATCATCACTGAATTGCCGGAGAAGGAGGAGAAGGAAAAAGAGTAATCACTCCTGCGGTCGCAGGATCAGAGCTGCAGTCGCCAGAATCAATCCTGTCAGGATGACGATGGCCTGGCGGGAACCGAAAGCCAATGCTGCGGATGCCGCTAGCCATGAACCTCCTGCCATTACACCCTTCATCAGCATATCTCGCACTGCAAAGACAGTGGCCTGTCTCCGCCGGGGAATATCCTCCTGCACGGTTGTCTCGCTGGTCACAAATACGGGTCCGGCTGCAAGACCTGCAATGAGCATTGCGAAGCCAAGCAAGATCATATTGGTTGTTAGCCCGAGCATGGCAACAGGTGCAATGCAAATGAAGCTTCCAATGAACATTGTCCTGGTTCTGGTTGACAAGTCAAGCAGACGTGCAGTCATGGTGCAGCCTATTGTCATACCCAGGCCACTGAGCCCAACCATGAAACCGACATACATTGTTCCCTGCTGATAATTCTTCTCTATCATCGAAACCCCAATGACATAGGCGATTGAACCTGCCATCGTCATGAAAGCAGGTGCCAGGACAGCCAGACGGGTGGGTCCATGGATACACCTCAGGATCCGCTTGACTGTACCAAATGAAAAAGACCCGGCCATCTCGGACCCATAATGCCCATAGCCTGTGCGAATAGCTGTGAGAACTGCTGCCGAGAAAATGTAGGTGGCGGCATCGATCACCAGGGCAAATCTCCAGCCCATGGTTGCAGCAATTATGCCACCGCCCGCAAAGCCGGCCAGTGTTGCAACTGTTGCCCCAATGGAGAGCACTGAATTAGCCCTTACAAGATGGTTTCGTTGGACTATTTCGCTGACGATGGCGCACCGAGCCGGAAGAAAGAAAAGATTGGCGAAGTATAGAAGTCCAACAATCACATAAACCATCGAAAGCGGCAAGATTGGCAATACTGCTAGTGAGAGCACAAGTATTCCTCTTGCAGCATCGGTCGCAACCAGCACCCACTTGCGGTTGGCACGATCGACAAGAGTTCCGACAAGAGGGCCCAGTGCCAGCGATGGAAGTGTCATCGCAAGCGCAAGCTTGGAAAGT
>JALGWB010000320.1 GCA_025774405.1 bacterium | reverse complement strand
CTCATTATCCATCATAGTCAGACGAGATCAGATGTGACAGTTGCAGTCAAACACAGCAATGGTGTTCCCCCAGCCTCCGTTGGCTGTCTCAGTATCGATGAGCAAACAAGAATCATCGACATGGTCGAGAAGCCCACGGACCGCTCATTCGACTTCTATTCCCTCGGGATCTATGTTTTCACCAAGGATGTATTGATCGAGGCACTGACCTCGCTCAGGGATGGCCAGTACGATATTGTGTTTGATGTTTTGATGCCTCTTGTCGAGCAGGGTCGAGTAAGAGCCTATGTCTTCGATGGCTACTGGTCGGATGTGGGCCTGGCTCACCGCTATTTCGAAACATCAATGGGACTGCTTCGGAAGCCTCCCGTGATCGACCTCAGCGACAAGAAGCATGCTATTTATAGCAAGCCGGTTGCAAGGAGACCCTCTGTTTTTGGCACCAAGGCTCAATTGGAAAATGCCTTGGTTGCCAATGGCTGTACCGTTCTCGGAACAGTGCGCCAGTCAATCCTATTCCCAGGCGTGACTGTACGAGAGGGGGCCGTCGTTGAGAACTCAATCGTTTTCGATGATGCCATAATAGGCAGGAATGCCACAGTCAGATCAACTATCCTCGATCAGCGGACCGTCATCAGCGATACTTCGTTTATCGGCTTTGGTAATCCGACATGCCCCAATTCACACTACCCAGACGCACTCAGCTCGGGTATCACTATTGTTGGCACAGACACGCTCGTGCCCTCAGGGATTCGCATTGGCCGCAACTGCCTCATCGGCAGCGATCTTGGTCCCGAATCATTTCCAGGCAGAGATATAGTCTGTGGTGAGACAATCATCGAGGAGAGCAGGTGGCAAAAGATCTCGTCATAGTGCTTGCCGGGGGCTCCGGGGAGAGACTGCTTCTATTGTCGGCCAGGAGAGCAAAGCCAGCAGTTCCCTTCGCTGGTCACTATAGAATAATAGATTTCGCGCTATCGAATTGTGTCAATTCTCAGCTTTCTGAGATCTTCATTCTCACTCAATATCGTCCAGGTTCTCTTATGAAACACCTTGAATTCGGTAAACCATGGCATCTTGGGGGGCTCAGGAGTACGATGCTGGTTCTGCAGCCGCGTGGTGCCTCAGATGGGATGAACTGGTACAAGGGCAATGCCGATGCAGTGTGGCAGAACATACACGTTGTTGAAGAAAGAAAGCCGAGGGCGGTTCTGATCCTTGCTGGAGACCATATCTACAAGATGGACTATCGCCCACTACTCGAGTTCCACCAAGCATCTCGAGCGGCACTGACAGTTGCAGTAAAGCGGGTCAATCAGACTGAGACGTCCATGCTCGGCACGTGCACTCTTGACAACGAGCAGCGCATCGTTGAGTTCGAGGAGAAGTCGTCCAATCCTAAGAGCAATCTGGCATCGATGGGAATCTACGTTTTTGAACCCGAAGCCCTCAAGGAATCACTGACGAGAGACGCCGATAACGAGACCTCAACCCATGACTTCGGAAAAGACATCATACCCTGGCTTGTGAATCAGGGCAAGGCATTTGCCTATGAGTTCAAAGGCTATTGGCGTGATGTTGGGACGATTGACTCCTACTTCGAAGCCAACATGGATCTACTTTCCGGCGACCCGGGCATCGATCTTGCCGACCCAGACTGGCCTATTCTCACCAGCTTTGATGACAATCCGCCGGCTCACTTTGCCGAGTGCAGCACAGTTGTGGACTCACTTGTCTGTGACGGTGCCATCATCATGGGAAGGGTCGAGCATTCCATAATCTCTCCTGGCGTTGTCGTCGAAAGCGATGCAATCGTTCGTAATTCGATTGTGTTCGCAGATTGCAGAATTGAACAAGGTGCCAAGCTTCACCTCACCATAGTCGATAAGAATTCTCTGATA
The DNA here is from genome assembly GCA_025774405.1 of bacterium. Classification (GTDB taxonomy): domain Bacteria; phylum Arandabacterota; class Arandabacteria; order Arandabacterales; family Arandabacteraceae; genus JALGWB01. Next base: position 869 of record JALGWB010000320.1, on the reverse strand, counting down.
GGTGCTAATAGCAAGGTGGGAAGCAGCGTTGATTTCACACCCAACCGTTATCATGCTTCAATCCTCAGATCAGGTATCACCATCATAGGCAGAGGTACCTGCATCCCGCCTGAGTCAACGATCGGACGTAACTGCGTGGTAGCCATCGCGGCTGCGACGGAAGGGCCACTGAGGGTACCCAGCGGGACCTATCTCGATACCTAAAGACCCGACGTCGGTACCTTGAGGCGCTGCCCAGGATAAATCAGATCAGTGGGACTCAGATTGTTGGCTCTCAGGAGGCTCTTGACTGGAACTCTATAGCGTCTTGCTATCCGGCTTATTGTCTCACCTCGTCTGACCGTGTGAAGGCGGGTTTGGTGACCAGCTGCTATCTTGATCTCCTGACCGGGATATATGACTGCTCCACGCTTGAGACCGTTTGCGCTGACTATCTCATCGATGGAGGTCCCATACTTCCTTGCGATGCTCCAGAGAGTCTCACCCTTTCGAACCTTGTGAATCAAAAAATCTGTCGACCGAGGTGAGCCACCGAAGATCTTGAGTCTTTGGCCTGGATAGATTCTATCATCGGCCCGCAGTCCATTCGCCTCGAGAACCTTGCTAACCGATACACCATAAAGCTTTGCAATTTTCGAGATGGTATCTCCCTTTTTTACCACGTAAGTATCAACTGATCCTCGCGCTATCGGCCCCGTTGGAACAACTATCCTCTGACCAGGAAAGATCTTGGCCGTCCGTGTCAATCCATTGGCTCGCAGTACAGCACTGACCGATGTCCCATACCTGGCAGCAATGCGACTGATCGTCTCACCTCGTTTTACGATGTGAATGATCGATTCCTGTTGACCGACATATTCGTTCGAAAC